>JACPZN010000030.1 GCA_016195505.1 Nitrospirota bacterium
TCACCATCCATCGAAAACACGCCGTCCGTTGCAATGAGCCGGAGGCGCGCGCCAGCGGCCTCTTTCAAGCGGGCTTCCAGTTCCGTCATATCCGCATGGGCGTATCTAAGACGTATGGCCTTGCAAAGTCGGATGCCGTCGATCACGCTGGCATGGTTGAGGGAATCGCTGATGATGGCGTCGCGATCGTCGAGCAACACCTCGAACAACCCACCGTTGGCGTCAAAGCAGGAACTGTAGAGGATGGTGTCGTCGGTGCCAAGAAATGTGCTGAGCGCCTCTTCGAGCTGCTTGTGCAGACCCTGCGTGCCGCAGATAAATCGAACCGAGGCCATGCCGTACCCATGCTCCTTCAATCCTTCCGTGGCTGCCTCCACGATCGCCGGATGATTCGCGAGTCCGAGATAGTTGTTGGCGCAGAGGTTCAAGACAGGGCCCTGCGCCACTCGGATCTCAGCTCCTTGCGGCCCTAAGAGCTGACGCTCGTTCTTATAGAGCCCCGCCGATCGAACGTCGGCAAGCTGTTGCTGAAGGACTTTTTTGAGAGAGTCGTAGGCCATCTTTTGAGAGCAGCAGGGAAGCTATCAGTAATCAGCTGTCAGCTTAAATCGGAAAGCGGAAAACGTTCATTCTTATTAGGCTTCAAGCTGATGGCTGACAGCTGAAGGCTAGGGAAAGAGCACCACCTTCCCGCATTGCCCGGACTGGATCAAATCAAAACCCGTCGCAAATTGGGCCATCGGGAACGAATGCGTGATCACCGGACGAATGTCCAGGCCTGCTTTGAAGAGTCCCGCAAGCCGGTACCACGTGCCGAAGAGACGCCGGCCTGTCACTCCGTAGACACGAATGCCTTTGAAGATAATTTCATTCGGGAGATCAAAGCAGATCGCTCCCGTCGGAATGCCAAACAGGGTGACTCGCCCTCCATTCTTCACGGCACGAAAGGCTTGGTGTAACGCGGTCGGATCGCCCGACATTTCCAGCGCCGCGTCGACCCCTTCACCCTCCGTCAGATCACGAATCGCCCCTGCCACCGCCTCCGGCTGATCGGTCTTCACGTTCACGGTATGATTCACGCCCAATTGTTTAGCGAGGCCTAGTCGATAATCGCTGACGTCGGTCGCGATAATGGTTGCGGCACCTGCCACGCGGGCGACAGCGGCGGCAAACAGACCTGTCGGTCCGCATCCTGTGATCAAGACCGTATGGCCTGTGAGATCTTCGGCGAGCGCGGCATCGACCGCGTTACCGAGCGGTTCTTGAACGCAGGCGAATTCTGGAGGAATTTCCGGAGCAGTTTGCCACAAGACACCCTCAGGAAGCCCGACATACTCGGCGTAGGAACCATCGCGATCGATCCCCAGAATTTTGTAGTTCTTGCAGACGTGTGCCTGGCCGGTCCGGCACTGGAAACAGGTTCCACATGTGATGTGCGACTCGGCTGCAACATAATCGCCGACCTTCACGAGCGAGACCTCTCGCCCGACCTCCACAACATGTCCGCACAACTCATGGCCAATGATGCGAGGAGGGTGTACGCGCTGATGGGCCCATTCGTCCCAGCGGTAGATATGGGCGTCGGTTCCGCATAGTGACGTGGCGGTCACTTTGACGATGACGTCGCGTGGGCCTGGGGTCGGGTCGGGCCAATTCGTCGGAGTCAGCCCTGGCGCGGCAGTAGTTTTGACGAGCGCTCGCATCGGCTCATTCTATACCAAGTGGATAAGTTGGGCATCTGCTCGATGAAAAAACGGGTTGCACGGGCTTTCCGTGGTGGGTAGGATGCCAACATCATGGGCCGTTCAGCCCCCAACCGTGTGGTTTTGGTTGCCGGCTTTTTGGGGGCAATGCTCTGCCAGACTGTTTCTCAGACATTTGTCCTAGCCGATATTTCGCCTGTTGTGCCTCAGACCCCCGCTTCGGGAAAGCGATGGGTCGCATTCGATTTCGCCAACCCCGATGCTTCGGGAGATATCCAAGTCGGCAAGCCGCTCGAGCTTTCTATTGCGCTTGGTGGAGTGGCTCAGGGCCACGTCCCATTGGTCGCAATTTGTGAATCGATCTACTTCCAACAGCAGACGGTCATGTTGGAGCCAGATCCTCTGTCGATGGTAATGAAAGCCACGGCGACGCTTGAACCCATCCCTCCGGGAAAACTTTCGGTGAACCCAAAAGTCGCGCGCATACAAGTCACCTTCGCCCGGGTGCAAAAAGAGAAGACGCTGGAGCGGGTGATGAGACGTATCGTCTACGTCACTTTCGGGAAGCAGGAAGCAGAGAGTGACACGAGCGACCTCCCCCTTTCCGCCAGGGATGAACCTGGGGGCACTGACACGAGCCAAGACGAGATTCAGCCCGATGCGAATCCCATCGCGAGCGGACTTGTGCTAGAGGAGGATCTCCTGCCGCTGCCCACACCGGGTCGGGGACAGGCCTATTGGCAACAAGTCAGCCAGCTCGTGAGTCGAAGCTGGAGCCGCACCGTGCGCCGAGTTCGCCATTCCCCCTCGAGCGAAACGGTCCGTGTCCGGTTTCGATTGTATCCCAGCGGGCGAGCCCAGCTGATCGTGATTGAAAAAGGCTCAGGCGCACGCGAGATTGATGAGGCGGGCATTTATGCCGTCGCCCATGCGCAACCGTTTCCTCCGTTTCCCGACGATGTAGGATCGGAACCTGTCGATGTCCATGTGCGAATGAGGACGGGGGCGAAAGTGGGAGCGAAGGAACCACGGGCAGTCGCAAACCCTCAGATGCTGCGTCCGTCTTCAGGGACAATCACCCCTAAGAAATAACAGCAGCGGCATGAGGCACAACGGAGGAGAAATACAAAATGACGGCAAGGTCGATTTGGATGATAATCAGCGTAGTGACATTGGGATTGATGGCCACCCTGCCTGCGGGGGCTTGGGCGGAAATGGCCCGCTGGGACATCGATCCCGATCACTCGATCATCGAGTTTCGCGTCACACACATGGTGGTGTCGAAAACAGCCGGGCGTTTTATAGACTATAGTGGGTTCGTCGAGATGGATTCGGACACCAAGACCTTCAAAACGATCGAAGCCACCATCAAGACAGCATCTGTCAACACGAACCACGAGAAGCGCGATGCCCACATGCGTAATGCCGACTTCCTCGACGTAGAAAAATTTCCAACGATGACGTACCGGCTGAAGAGTTATACGAAACAGGGCGATGCGTACTCGACCGTCGGTGATCTGACGCTCCGGGGCGTAACAAAAGAAGTCGCGCTCGTCGGAACGTTTAACGGAATAACCAAAGATCCTTGGGGTAACACCAGAGCCGGATTCAGCGCTGAAGGAAAGTTGAACCGTAAAGACTTCGGCATGATCTGGAACAAAACCCTCGATAGTGGAGGACTGGTTGTCGGTGACGAAATTCAGATCCGGCTCGATATCGAATGCGTCAAAGCTAAGAAACCCTAGTCTGTTACCCGTCATTCGAATCCCTCGTTGATTCTCCCCGGACAGCCACCGGTTCCCGGGAGAATTCTACCCAACAGACTCGGGCGACATACGGTCTTCTATGAGAGCCATGGTGCTCACTCACACAGGCGATGTCTCCTGCAGCCCATTGCTCCTCCAAGATTGTCCTGTGCCAATCCCAGGGATTGGCCAGGTCCTTGTGAAGATTCATGTTTGTGGAGTCTGCCGTACGGATCTGCATGTGGTGGAGGGCGAGCTTGCAGACATCAGGCTCCCGCTGATCCCCGGGCACCAGGCGGTGGGTACGGTCGTACAGATTGGCTCGATGGTCTCTGATCTAAGCGAAGGAGATCGTGTGGGCATTGCCTGGCTTCAGGGCACATGTGGAAGCTGTGAGTTTTGCATAAGCGGGCGGGAAAATCTCTGTGCGAAGGCGCGGTTCACCGGCTATCAGGTCGATGGAGGGTATGCGGAGTATGCCGTCGTGCCTGCGCGATTCGCCTATCCGATCCCGCCGGTCTTTTCCGACGACGAGGCCGCTCCGTTGCTGTGCGCGGGAATTATCGGCTATCGCGCGTTGCGCCTCAGCGGGGTCAAGCCTGGCCAGCGCCTTGGTTTATATGGTTTCGGCGCCTCGGCGCACATCGCCATTCAGATCGCGCGCCACTGGGGTTGTCGGGTCTACGTCAGCTCGCTCAAGCTGGAGCATCAAAACTTGGCAAGACAATTGGGAGCCGTCTGGGTCGGCGGGGCGGCCGACATGCCTCCGGATCGATTGCACGGATCCATCATTTTCGCACCGGCCGGCGAATTGGTTCCACCGGCGCTACGCGCGCTCGAACGTGGCGGCACACTCGCGCTGGCCGGCATTCATATGTCACCAATCCCTTCACTCAATTATGACCGCGACGTGTTTGGAGAGCGAGTGATCCGCAGCGTGACGGCCAATACCAGGCAGGACGGCCTTGATCTGCTGCGTGAGGCTGCCGCCATCCCGCTCAAACCGCGCACCGTTCGCTTTCGCCTTGAAGAAGCCAACCGCGCACTACAAGCCTTGAAAGCCGGCGCCTTTCAAGGGGCGGCCGTCCTCTCCCTGTGATCATCGATGAGTCTGGAAATCAAACCACCCAACTATGGTAAATTGACGAATTATGTCTCGCCTTGTTGTGTCCCTCATCGCTGTGGTTGTCGTTGGAGCCAGCCTCCCAAGCTGGGCGCTGGAGTTCACGGCTGATCGCATCACGAAGATGGATGGCCGCACCGGTAAAGCCATCGTTTACTATCGCGACGATATGTGGCGGATCGAGCATCACTCCATGGGACCCGTCAATGTCAGTATCGTGCGAAAAGACAAACAGGTCGTGTGGTTGCTGCTCTCGCGCATGAAGCATTTCAAGACCATCCCCTATAGCGCGGAACAGGATTTGATGGTCACGGAAAAGCTCGACGGCGAGATATCACGGGAAGAGATCGGGGCTGAAACACGCGAAGGGCATCCGACGATCCTGTACGAAGTCACGACGAAGCATGGGGAACATATCGAAGTGTATTATCAGTGGATCGCCACGGATATTCATTTCCCAATGAAACTTGCAAAGAAAGACGGAAGCTGGATCGTAGAGTATCAGCATGTGAAGATGCGGTCGGTCTCGGACTACCTCTTCAACCTGCCGGTCAACTTTCAGCCGCTGGAAGACTTCGACAAGCAGGAGACACCCGGACATACCGGGCCGGGCATGTAACGCAACAAGGAGGATGTAGCGTGCGAGTTGTTAGAATCATCGCGGGCGCTGTCATGGCAGGACTGATTGCAATGGGCGGATTGGTGTACGCATTGGACGTTGCCGACGTCGTCCGGGAATGGACCCCCGAAGGAAAGAAGATTGCCGTGGAGCGGGCGAAGTTGCCGGCTCACGACGAGATGGTCCTCATTCCGGCCGGCTCGTTCATCATGGGGAGCGACAAGAAGGTGGACCGTAACGCCTATCAGGCGGAATTCCCGCAGCGGAAGGTCTACCTGGATGCGTATGAGATCGACAAGTTCGAAGTCACCACCGTGCAATTTCTCAAGTTTGTCCTCGCCAAGGATCTGCCGCCTCTGATCGACTGGCAGTATGACGGCGGCAACTTCCAGGAAACCATGGTCAACCATCCTGTGATGCACGTGTCGTGGGCTGACGCCGATGCCTACTGCAAGTGGGCCGGGAAACGCCTGCCGACGGAAGCCGAATGGGAAAAGGCTGCACGTGGCGAAGATGGGCGCATTTATCCTTGGGGCCACCAGGCAGCGGGATTGTCGCGCGCGAACTTCGGCCGCACCGGCTTGTCAGGTCCGGTGCGCGATCGTCCCGAGCGGCTGCTGCTGTATCCACCGATCATTTCCGTGGACAAATACGACAATGCGTTGAGTCCGTTCGGTCTATTTCAGATGGCTGGTAATGTGGCCGAATGGGTGGCCGATTGGTATGAACCCAAGTACTATGCGACTGCGCCGGACAAGAATCCCAAGGGACCGGAGAAGGGAACTCAGCGGAGCTTCCGTGGCGGAGGCTGGATCGACAGCACACCGAGCGTGCGGACCGCGCAACGCAACGGGACTGATCCCAACACCAAGATGAACTGGATGGGTTTCCGCTGCGCGCGGGATGTGAAGGATGCTGGGGAATCGCAGGAAGCGAAGCCGCAGCAGACGAGCTTGAGATGACTAACAGGACTGAGGGCCGAATGCTGAGGACTGAGGTATAAGGGGGATAAAACTGCGTTCGGGATGCATGCCTTAACGGTATTCAGGGGGAATGAAGAGCTGCCACATCAAGATTTTCTTTAACGAATCAGTTACGTCGAAACGTTATTGCCACGCTCCAATCTGGGACGTTGAAATAACTATATGAGAGCGCAGAGAATTCAGGTTCCTTGAGTGAAAGAAAGCTGAACGTGGAACAAATTGAAAAATGCTGCCACTGCGGCAGGAGTGTGGCATGGGGGTCAGGGCTCTACGCAGGTCGAGTGCCAGATTTCAACGACATTGCGGGCCGTGTGGCCTATGATCGAATTTATCCAGAAGGAGATTTTGTGTGCTGGGAATGTGATATGGGCTCAGATGCAGAGGAGGACGACGAGGCTGGAGTATTGGACGATCTAGAGGATGAGCCTAAGGAGGGAGAAGGAAATTGGCTCTGATCCAGAGCGTTTCAGAGAAAGCGATCGAGGACGTTCTCAGCTCCGACAAAACAATTCTATCCCATCTTCTTTCGCTAAAGCCTGCCAATTTAAGTCTTGTTGCTCGGCAAAAAAGTCTCGCATCGGGGGAGCTTGATCTTCTGTACCTTCATGAGGATCAGTTATTACTAATCGAAATGAAAGCCGTGAGGTACGAACCGGCTGTTAAGTCGCAAATAAATGCTTACGCCAAAGATTTAGAAGAGCTACAACGCCAAAAGAAGCTGATAAGCGCAGAAATTCGCAAGATTGTTTTGGTCACGGGCGCTTCTCCACACGACATAGACAGCGGCAAGAAAGAAGCCATTGATGTCGTGATCTATAGGCCAGAATCTGTGCTCACGCGATTCTTTGAAAATTTCCGTCAACGGACTTATTTCATGCAACTAAGATCCGGCGACTATGGTGTTGTGAGGCTCGGCCTTCTTAAGCGTACACTCTGCCTGTTAGGAGCTGGTCATACAAGCGGGGAGATTGCCTCGATAGAAGGGAAATCCAAAAAAACAATCCACAATCGTCTTTCCGTTGCGGGACTTTTGGGGCTTGCGGCGAAATACAAAAGCAGTCATTTTCTGACCGATTTTGGCATTTCATTCGTGGACGCCAACGACGAATCTTCCAGTGATAGGCTTAACGAAAAACAAGCAGAACTGATAGCGCATTTCCTCAGGGACAATCCGTTTTACTCATCGATCACCTATACCGTCATTTCTATCCTCGAATCTGTATTTGCACTGTCAAAGAGCGCGTACCCCGTATCAAGAATCGATGTCCAAGATTACTTCGTAAAGTCAGTGGGTAAGGTTGAAACCTGGAGAACACCAAAGGCACGAAAGACAGCAACTTATATTTTCTCCAACTATGCGTGCGAACTTGATCTGCTGGCAAAGGTAGGGGATTATTTTTATCTCACTCCTCAAGGAATACAGGCTATCCTTCTTCTCCAATTGAACCGATCCCTTAAAATTATTGAAACCCAATACTAGCAGTAGCCGACAATTGAAGCGCTCTCAGAATATGAACTCAAAATCCGCCGATAATTGAGGAGAGCGACTTCCCCATCGCGAGCAGTTGGGAACTAAAAGGTCAAAGACTCCACACATCATCGCTCATTTCACTCAAGCATTTCGATCCGTTTCCGAGGCCAATTGTGTCAGATCTCTTATTGCCTTCTTATGGTTGGTCGCATAAGGAAGCAGGGAAGAAATACTCACAGGGGGAGAAAAGCTTCCGATCGACTGCAAGCGCGACCCAATTTACCAATCGTGGGTTTCGAATAATTGTCGATAGGCAACTGAACAAGGTGCGCTTTGTCTTCGATTCGTCTAAAGCCGATCGTTCCGATTCTGAAATAGCAGCCTGGTTGGACACTGTTGAAAAGAGGGTTGGTCTCGGGCCGCTGAATCCCGAGCCTTATTGGGGTTTTGATGATTTGAGAAATGTGATGGGCGAGAAGGTAAGAAACTGTTTCTTCGTTGTTGCTGAAAGCAAGGTTGAGCGAGGAGTGGAATATTTCTCCTACCAGAGCTTGTTGATCCTTTCCGGTTACACGTTTGAGAAATTGCTGCAGTGCTTAGATGAGGGTGTCATTCAAGTGGATTTTGATGCCCGGACCAAGCATAACCACGGAACTAAGTTTAGAATTAGGCAGGGGGCGTGGAAGAATCTATACTCTGAGGTCGAGAAGATTTTCTGATTCAACAGCCAGATAAAAAATGGATCAGGATATTTTGGAATGTAGAATTGTATGAACTTGCTCGGACGCTTCTTTAACCAAAACCCCCATCTTCGGGTGTGGCGGTTCGAGGTCGACCGGCCAGTCGTGGTGGCGGAGGCGTTCGCTGGCGGTGGGGCCGATGGAGGCGACGACCATTTTCTTGAGCGCCGCACGAAAAGGCTCCACCTTTCCGTCTTTTCCCAACACCTGCATGACATGATCGACTTGGGCAGCGTTGGTAATGAGAAGCACCTGGACGTCACCAGCGATCACTCGATCGAGTGCTTGTCTGAGCGGTCCCAGATCCTCCGGGAGCGCCCACCGATAGATGGGAACCTGAAAGACCTCGGCTCCTCGTTGTTTCAACGCTTCCAACAAATCCAGATTTGACACTCCGTACTCCTGGACCGCAACGCGCAATCCCTTCACAGGCCGGTACTCGTCCAGCGTAGAGACCAGATCGACCCACGTGTTCGGTTCTGGCACCGTCAGCGTCGGTTGGAGACCGAATGCCTTGAGGGCTGCAACGGGCTTGGGTCCTCGGGCAACGGTGCGACGGTCAGTCCCTGGAAGTCTGATTTGGCGATCTGACGATCTGGCAAAGTCATTGGGTCATCTGCTGATCTGATGATCTGTCGATCTGTTGAGTGTTCGGAATACCGGTCAATCATAAAACCAAAAGATCATCAGATTCTCCTGGATTTCGCCGTTCGTCTGGACGCCGAGAAGATTGCGAGAAGTTCATTAGCTTCTTGCAATAATTCTGCTGTTCGGTTTCCCGAAGCGATACCGGACTCAGTTAGCAATTCTAACCAGAACATGGTCTCGTCTGTTTCTTCAACGACCGTTCCGAGCTTTGCGATGAACTCGGCGCGTGATCGAGCCCTGCAGACTGCTCGATAGTTGGCTGCGACGGATGTTCCAGATCGGACAATCTGATGTCCAAGCACACGAGCTTCAGCTGTCTTAGGCAGTCCTCCGGATAGTCTGATGATGTTGAGCGCAAACTCCTTCGTTCTCTTGGCTAAGTCCTGTGTTGGGCTGAAGTCTTTCACAACTCAACAGATCATCAGATCGACAGATTCTTCACTTCGCATCTGCAGCGCATCTGAATCCAGTCGATTCGTTCCGGATCGTCGGATCGCTATCCACGCGGGTGAAGATGCGGACGGTCGGGGTCTCGTTTTGCCAGCCTGATCCGCGGAGGACGCGCTTGGTGCCGCTCTCGGGGCCTTTCGGATTCTTCGCCGGGCTCTTCTCATAATACTTGGCGTCGTACCAATCATTGACCCATTCCCAGACATTGCCGGCCATGTCGTAGGCGCCGAACGGGCTTTTCCCCGCTTCATAGCTGCCTACAGGCATCAACGTCTTTTCACCGATCCACCGCTGGTTGAAATTCAGGTGTTTATCGGTCGGCTCGACATTGCCCCAGGGGAATCGCCGATCCGTTGTTCCCTTGGCCGCTTTTTCCCACTCGGCTTCCGTCGGTAGCCGCTTCCCAGCCCATGCGCAGTAGGCATCCGCGTCGGCCCAATCCACATTGATCACGGGCCGGTCCGTGAGCGAGTCCGGGATGGCCTCGCCCTGCCAGAGATTGCGCGTGGGGTTTTTCGGATTCTGCGGAACTCGATGGCCGGTGGCTTTGACGAACTCGAGAAACCGACCGTTGGTCACTTCGAACTTATCGATGTAGAAGGCATCCACGAACACGTCGTGGCGAGGGTACTCGTCGCGCCCCCCATCACGGTCGCCCTGCGGAACGCCCATTGGGAAGGAGCCTTCCGGCACCAGCACCATCGGAGCGCCGTCTTTTCCATTGACTTCTTTTTCCAGACCTGCAGCAGACGAAATGGCCTGGGTGATCAGCAGAGACAAGGTGACAGCCAACGCTCGCATCGAAGCATGCATCGAATTCATCTCCTTCCTCAACGCCATGAAGGCGCCATCGTACCATACCCGTCGCTGCGGACACAGAAGCCGATTTCCCCGTTGACGGCTGGTAGGGGGTCTCCCTAC
>JACPZN010000083.1 GCA_016195505.1 Nitrospirota bacterium
GTCATCGGATTTGCAAGGAGGATTAGGCATGAAGAAAATGTTGTCGCTAGCGTGCTTGATGGCAGGAACATCGTTGCTGGTTGGCGCATTGCCGGTGTTGGCAAATGCTCCAGGTGGCGAAGGGCCTCCGGACTACAGTGGGATTTCCGGTATGTATTATACGCTGATCGGAGTGATCCTTGCCTACGGCATCTACGATACGTTCTTAAAGAAGTCGTAACTCTTCAGATCGCGCACATTCACATCAATATCTCCCTCCTCATCGCACGGGGTAGGGTTTCTTTCGTCTTCCCCTCCATCGTTCTCTAGGGGTTTGCCGCTCGTTGGTCAAGCAAAGGGCTAAGTGTTTTCAGAACCTGCTCAACGATGATCCCATAGCCTTCCTTGGTCGGGTGAATGCCATCAACTTGATTCAAGGTCGTAGAGGCGGCTACCCCTTCGAGGAAAAAAGGGATCAAAGGGAGATGGTATTGTTTAGCGAGGGCCGGATAGATCGCTTCGAAGCCCATGGTATATTCTTGCCCATAGTTCGGTGGCAGCTTCATTCCGGCCAAGATGACGATCACGCCGGCCTGCTGCAACCGTTGGATGATTTGACTGAGATTGCTTTTCGTTTGATCGAGACTAAGACCGCGGAGCCCGTCATTTCCGCCCAACTCGAGGATCACCAACTCAGGCTTGCTGTTGAGGACCCAGGGGATACGACGAAGACCGCCGGCCGTCGTGTCGCCACTGACACCGGCGTTAATTACCCGATAGCGATAATGGAGAGTGTCCAACCGCCGCTGGAGTTGGACCGGGTACGATTCATCTACACTCACTCCGAGTCCGGCAGTGAGGCTGTCGCCAAAGGCAACGATCCGAGATCGGGTATCCGGTGTGGAAGAAGAACCTGCCATCACTGCCGTCGGATAGAGAAGAACAAAAACAAACATGACCGACAGGGGAATGTGGCGAAGACGTTGAAATCTCGACATGACACAATGCGAATTCACTCGGTCCCTTTCCCGCGTACAGTATAATACCATCCCATATGCCGTCATCTCTGAAGGAGCGGGGTTGTTCATGATCAGCGTGAAGCAGGTTTCGATGGTGCTCGCGGCAGCAGGTCGGTCCGTGACGATTCTCGACCGCATCACCTTTGCGATTCCTGCGAAGCAAACGGTGGCCGTCGTCGGACCGTCTGGGAGCGGCAAGTCGACCTTGCTCGGATTGATGGCCGGCCTTGATCGTCCGACTGGCGGCTCAATTGAACTCGATGGAGTGGACATTACCACGATGACTGAAAGCCGAATGGCTCAGTTTCGTCGAGAAAAGATCGGCTACATCTTTCAATCGTTTCATCTCATTCCCACCCTGACGGCGCTCGAGAACGTTGCGGTTCCACTGGAGCTGAGCGGAGAACGGTATGTCGGCGATCGGGCGGCAGAACTGCTGGCAGCGGTTGGTTTATCCGATCGTATGGGACACTATCCCGTTCAGTTATCCGGAGGAGAACAGCAACGCGTGGCGGTGGCGCGCGCCTTTGCCTGTCGCCCGCCCATCTTATTGGCTGATGAGCCGACTGGTAATCTCGATAGCGCGACCGGTGCCCAAGTTATCGAACTGCTGCTGTCACTGCATCGCGATCTCGGCACGACCCTGGTGCTCGTGACGCATGATTCAATTTTGGCCGCATCGATGCAGCGGACTATATCCATGCGTGATGGGCACCTGGAGTCCGACTCCATGCCCTCATTCTCTGGTTCGAGAGTTGAAATCGACGCGGGAAGGTCAAGCTCAAACTGGGTGATGCCCTCCAGTCCTTCACCCTCGGATTCCACGGTCGAGCCCAGTCCATGACATCCTTCATGTTCAAGATGGCGTGGAGAGAGACCCGCGCGGCCTGGCGGCACTTCCTGTATTTTCTGGTCTGTATCGCCGTTGGTGTTGGTGCACTAGTGGGAGTGTCACTCTTTGGGTCCCATGTGGAACGAGCAGTCACGAAAGAAGCCCGCGGCCTGCTGGGCGGAGATCTCGAGATCCGATTGCCCCGCCCCATCAGTCCCAACGGTCAGGCGGTTCTGGACTCGCTGGCTGTTCGTGGCGTTGCCATCACCCATGTGAGCGAACTGGTCGCGATGGCGGCAAGGGCCGAGCAGTCTCCCATGAGCGGGCTAGCAACACAGATCATCGAGCTCAAGGCCGTGGAGCCGCAGTATCCGTTGTATGGCACGCTCCGGCTTGAACCCAATAGCAATCTACATGATCTCCTCGGCTCAGACGCCCGGTGGTGTCCCGGTCACACATGTTTCGGAGTGGTCGTGCAAGAGTCCCTTCTAATCCGTATGGGACTAGCTGTCGGAGATCGTCTCAAGATCGGCCAAGGTCTGTTCGTCATCACAGGCGTCGTACGGACCGAGCCGGACCGGATGGCGAACGCCTTCAGTCTCGGCCCTCGGGTCCTGATGTCACAAGATGGTCTTTATACCGCAGCGCTCGTCAAGTTGGGCAGCAGGATTCGTGAACGGTATTTGCTGAAGACCCCGTCGGCTATGCTCCTGGAGCCCCTGCTCTACGAGCTGCGCGGGCGGCTTGCGTCTGAATCCGCAAGGGTTTCGGGGTACCGCGAGGCACAACCTCAACTCAAACAGTTTTTGGAACAGCTCACGCGCTATCTGGGCCTCATCGGACTCACCGCATTGTTCGTCGGTGGACTCGGCGTGGCCACTTCAATCCACGCGTTTGTTCGGGAGAAGTTGAATACGATCGCCATTCTGAAGACGGTCGGAGCGGATTCTGCAACGATCATCCGGACCTATGTGCTCCAAGCACTGCTTCTCGGATTGGCCGGAAGCGTCATCGGCCTTGTCGTCGGCATCCTGTTGCAGCAAGGGCTTCCCTGGGTAATCGCCGGGCTTTTGGCATCGGACCTCCTGGGTCAGCTGGGATTTGCAACGGATATGACGAGCGCCTCTCTCATCCCGCTTGGGAAAGGCCTGGCATTGGGCCTACTGTCGACGCTTCTGTTCGCGCTCTGGCCGTTGCTTACAATTCGCGACATCAAGCCTGCCATGATCTTTCGCCGGGAGGTGACTCCGTCTGCTTCGGTCACAAGTCCGAATAGGAGGCGATGGAAGACCATTGATCGAGTGAAGGGCCTCACGTCGATCGGTATCGGGCTCGGACTGGCTATGTTGTCCATGTGGCAAGCCGGCTCATGGAAGGTTGGGTTGTTGTTCATCGTCGCCTTCGTGGCAGCAGTCCTGATGCTTGGAGTATCGGCCTGGGTCGTGGTCTTTTTCCTCAAGAAGTGGCCTCGCCCAGGGAGTCTCACGCTGCGCCAGGCGTTGGGCAACATCGTGAGACCAGGAAGCCAGGCGGTGAGCATCACGATCGCAATTGGTATTGGTGTGATGGTGGTGGTGACCGTCTCGCTCGTGGAACAGTCGTTACTCAGTCAGGTGGGCGACAATCGCCCAACGAGTGCCCCGACCTTTTTCTTTATCGATATTCAGCCTGATCAGGCCGAAGGTTTTGCGCGACTTTTGCATCAGAGATCCGGCGACCTGACGCCTCAGCTGACACCTCTGGTGCGATCGCGGCTCTCCGCTCTCAATGGCCACCCCATCAAACTCGAAGCAACATCCGAGGAGGAAGAACAGAAAGAGAAAGGCGCTGAAAAGGATGAACGGAGAAAGAAATGGTACCTCACCCGTGAGTATGTGCTTACATTTCTTCAGAACCTTCCCAAAGACAATGAGGTAGTGAAGGGCGAGTGGTGGAAGCCTGGACAGATCTTCACCAAGCCTCTGATCTCGATTGAGGAAGACGCCGCGAAGCAGCTCGGTCTGACAGTAGGAGATACGGTGGAGTTGGAGATTCAAGGGGCCGCAATCACAGGAGAAGTGAGCAGCATTCGCAAGGTGGAATGGGGGAACTTTTCAACCAACTTCTATATGATTTTTTCGCCCGGTGCACTCGATGGAGCGCCGCTTACATACGTCGCGACTGTCCGCGTGGCCAAGTCGGAAGAGGTGGCGCTACAGCAGGCTGTAGTGGCGTCATTTCCGAACGTGACGGCCATCAACATCGGTGACGTGCTCGACAATTTCGCGAGGGTGCTCGATCGACTGTCCCTTGCCATTCGGGCTGTGGCACTCTTTTGTGTCGTGTCAGGGGGCCTCGTTATGGCGTCGGCGTTGGCGGCGACACGCTATCGTCGACTCTATGAATCGGTGATTCTCAAGGCAGTGGGGGCGACGCGCAGCGTGATCGCGCGTTCCTTTGCCATCGAGTACGCATTGCTTGGAGCGGTCGGCGGTCTTCTCGGAAGCGGCCTTGCCAGTGCGTTGTCCTGGGCCCTTCTTGCAACCGTGTTCGATCTTTCATGGAGTCTGCAGCCGGCTGTTCTGAGTGCGGGCTTTTTGGCGACGATCGCACTCACGGTGCTGGTGGGCTTTCTCAGTACCTACCGAATTCTTGGCCAGCCACCGTTGTCCGTGCTCCGGCATGAATAGCCGCCAGACAGACGAGCGGGGAGTCATCGTCGTCTGACGCTAATGATAGGCTGGGCGGTTTCCGGCAACCAGAGATCCATGATCTGTCTAATGCGCAGTTCATCGCTCCGTTGGAGCCGGACAAAACGCAGTCCGATCGTGTTCTCCCCAGACAACCGTACCACAGCTTCATCGATCGTAATGGGAAACGAACAGTTGGAATGTTGGAATTCCATTTCCAGCCGCGAGCCTGCCGTGAGAGGAGTTGTGCAGCGAATACGGCAGCCGCGGATTGAGAGGTTGTCGATGACACCTTCTTGCCCCATGTCGTAGGACGATGAGAGACGCGGCTTAAACCAGACCGGGAAGGACACGTCTACTCGCTCGAAGCTTCGACGAGGATTGTTTGCCCGGCAGCCGAGGAACGTTCGAAATCGACTGGCACAGAGTTGACAGCGGAACGGATAGATCGTCAGCGAGCTCAGAACATTATCTGAAAGAGTCTTACGCGGAGCCAGCTTAGTTTTGCGTGTCCCGCATTTGGGGCAGCGACTGACCTGCATCGGAGACCCCCAGCGCCAGGCAGGTTAAAGGTAATCGAGTTGGTGGCTAAGAAGCAATCCCCCGTTGAGGAGTAAAGGCAGAAAAACTGACCAGGTTGTAACCTGAGTTTCCAGGCTTGGCTCGAATGATCAGTTTGGCACGATGCGCCAGAGGCTGCCGCCTTGGGTGACAATATAGAGTTCGCCTTGGGCGTCTTCGCCGAAACTCGTGATAAGGCTAAGTGGCGGGCTGAGAAGAGGCCACTCGAACTGGTTGGTCACCTGGCCATTCTGGTAGCGGAAACTCGGCACAAAGCCAGCGCTAAAATCTCTGTAGAAATATGTCCCGCGCAACGAGGAAATTACGGCCCCACAGTAGACATAACCTCCGGTGACTGAACAAGCCCCACAGGCATGGGGATGGTCGAGGACCGGCAGGCTCAGCCCGCCTGGATTGCAGTTGCTTAACGGACTGAAATATAGGGATCCCGCCATCAACCGCCAGCCATAATTGGCTTGCCGGCCTGCGTTGGGGGCGACTGCGACATCGATCTCCTCTCTCGCAGCCTGTCCCACATCAGCGATATAGAGATCGCCAGTTTGGCGATCAAAAGAAAACCGCCATGGGTTTCTGAGGCCGAAACTCCAAACTTCCTGCGCACCGCCCACGAGGAGAAAAGGGTTGACCAAGACGTTGTTGCAGAGCCCCCGTGTTAGGATCGAGCCGGAGAATCCTGCCGAGCCGCGTCGAGATCGTTTGCCCATTGTTGTTAGGATCACCGCCACTGCCTCCATCGCCGACGCCGGCATACAGACACCCATCTGGGCCAAACGCCAGCATGCCGCCATTGTGATTGGAAAAGGTCGGATGAGTGATCGTTTGAAGAATGACTCCGGACAAGGGATCGGCTTGGTTTGAATTTGCGCCACTCCTGAGATACCTGGCAATGACAATGTTGCCACTGACATCGGTGTAAAAGACGTAAAGTCGCCCGTTCGGACCATAGTTCGGATCAAAAGCCATCCCGAGTAACCCTCGCTCACCACCGCTCGTGAGCAAACCAACGATGTCCAGAAATAGTGGGGCAAGCAGCGAGCCAGTGACAAGGTGGAAAATTCTAATCGTCCCTCCTTGTTCGACTACGAATAGGCGCGTACCGTCACCGGGAGCGGCCGTCATGAACACTGGTGAGGCGATATTTGCCGTTACTAGTTGCAACGCAAGGTTTGTCGCAGCAGGCAAAGGGGAAGCGTTTCCTGAGAATCGCTATCTCCCCCGCAGCCTATGAGACCCATCCCTGCAAGAACCAGTGAAGTGAGGAGCAGCGTGAGTCGCGCCTGGTACATAGGCAGCGGCGAGCAGGGTGGGTGAGGTATGAACCATTAGCAGCATACAACAGGGACAGAAGGCGACTCAAGGTCCTTATTGGAGGTAAGGCGCGATCCGGCCTACTTTATTGCATAAAGTCTTTGAGATGCTGCGGGATCGAGGTTTTGGTCTTCTCTCTGAATGTCACGGCGATCCGCAGTTGTTCAAGATACTGCTCCAGTGTCTTCCCGCCAAGATCGATCTTGCGCGAGGTGAAGAACTCGCGCACGTCTTGTTCGAGTTCCGGGGTGGCGAGACAGACGATCCCACCGCACATGCGACGCACACCTTGTTTCGGAAAGAGCCGGTCCATTTGATCCCAGTTCGTTTTCACAAAGTTCCAGGCCAGCTCACGTCCATACACACTCATCATGGTGGTGCTGACGATGAAGGGCGCATCTTGTGTCCGGATCCCTCCATTGATCGTGCAGGCCAGTGTACGCGCCAGCAATTCGAGGGATTGAAAGGCGGTTAGCGCAAAAAGATAGCGCCGCTCTTCTTGCGGGGTGGCGGCCATCCGGTAGCGCTCAGAGAATTCGTCGTAGCGCGCCTCGTTCCCTACGTGAGCAAGGATTGAAACCAGAGCGGGAACGACATTTGGATCGACAGTTGCCTGGTCTTTTCTGTGTTGCTGATAGTGTTCTATCGCCTGCTGTTGGATGACCGGATCGTTGCCGAGCTTGCCCAATGCGCCGATGAGTTCGCCCCGCAGTTGCCGAACCAGGTCATTTTCTCCCGCCCGAGGCGTCCAGCCTAGCTCGTTCACAGCGGGGGTAACTCGATTCCTGACAAAAGCTTCGAAAGCCGGGCGTTCGCTGGCCGGGATGATGCGGTTCAAGAATGAGAAGGAATCGAGCAACAAGACCCAGACATTCTTGTCTCGTTCTTCCGTGAAGTGTCCGGTGAGGTGGAGATAGTCCGAAAGCGGCATCAGGCCTGAGATAGTCGTAGCCCAGGCGTCACTGACAAGATTGAACCGCTCGGTGGGCTCGAGTCGAGCCACTCCGGCATCGAGCACTCGTTGGAGCAGCATGGCGTCATATCGAACCCGATAGAATCCGTGCCCTCCCTCGTTAATGAGCAGCTGCCGGACTCCTCGCGGAAGGGCAACGCGTGTCTCACGATCTGTGAGCAGCAACCGACGATGCTCGGTCCTGTTGCCAGCTGTGATTCGGATTTGAACGGGAATCTGCCATCGCTGCTCCGGAAACTTGTCGTGCGGGAGGTAGGCGAATCGCTGTTGTGAGAGAACAAGTTCGGTATCCCCGAGCAGGTGGGCGGTCACAAGAGGATAACCTGGCTGAAAAATCCAACCATCCATGAGTTCGGGGACCGGTTGCTTCGCAACATGCCCCAATGAAACCCACAGATCTTTCGTGTCGGCATTACCGTAGGCATGGGTGCGGAGATAGTCGCGGACGCCATCACGAAAGACAGCCGGCCCGATATGTTGCTCGAGCATGCGAAGCACCGAGGCGCCCTTTTCATAGGTCAACACGTCGAACATCGCGTCCGCATCCTTGGGGGCGCGGACGGGATATTCGATCGGCCGCGTGCTGTGCAAGCCATCGACGGAGAAAGCCGCCGCACGCGAAACGCTGAAGGTATCCCATCGTTTCCACTCCGGCTTCCACGCGTCAACGGCCAGCATCTCCATGAACGTGGCGAAGGCTTCGTTCAACCACAACCCATTCCACCAGGACATGGTGACCAGGTCGCCGAACCACATGTGGGCATTCTCATGGGCGACCACGTCGGCAACCCGTTCGAGTTCGTCATGCGTTCCAGTTCGTTGATCGACCAGCAGCGCCGTTTCTCGGAATGTGATGGCGCCGAGATTCTCCATAGCGCCGGATGCGAAGTCGGGAATAGCCAGGAGATCCAGCTTGTCACCTGGGTAAGGAATGCCGTAGTAGCCCTCAAAAAACTTCAGCGATGCCGACGCGATATCCTGACCGAAAGGGGTAAGTGACTGCTTGCCGGGAACGGTCCAAAGTCGGAGAGGTGTCTTACCGATAAATACCGGTGCAGTCGCTTCAATATGTCCAACGATGAATGCGACAAGATACGTCGACATCTTGATACTATCGGCGAAACGCACCACCTTCGTGCCGGCCTCGATGGACTCCGAGGTGACCAAAGTGTTCGAGACAGCGGTCAGGCGCGGATGGATGACCAGGGTCGTGGCAAACACGGCCTTGAAATCCGGTTCATCCCAACAGGGAAAGGCCCGGCGCGCGTCGGTAGCTTCAAACTGTGTGGCAGCCATCGTCTGCATCACAACCGAGCACGTTGAATCGATCCTTCCAATTCGACGGTCGCGGTCAGTCGCTGACCTGTCGATCCATCGACCACAGCTGATGTGATGGCGAGATCGACGGCATTCAATAGGATTATTTGCGTCGCCTGCTTGATGAGAAGGGTGATAGTTGCCTGACCTGTGAAGGTTGCAGCCGTGAGGTCCGGTTCTATCCGCAGGTCATACCGAGTTGGGATCACATGTCGGGGGAGTCGATAGGGATCAACGCTGCCGAGAGTCTCATCAAGATTCATATCTTCGCCTTTCGGTCTGGTCGTGGTGGCTGCGGTGTCAGACGGTTCTGGATGGTGAGAGAAATATGTGTGCTATTGGAAGCGCCAGGAGGAAGCGGGCCTGTTTGGCGATGCCCGGAACCATATCGCGTCTGCTGATTGAGTCCTCATCTCCGCGGGGCATGTTGGGTTTGGACACCTTGGGGCGTGCCGACGATCAAAACGTTTGTCCGGCCGACGAAGAGTCCGGTTTCGACAATCCCAGGAATTTGGTTCAAAGCGATTTCCAGGTCTCGCGGCTGGTCGATCCGTGCGAGGTGAACATCAACAATCATGTTGCCGGCCTCGGTTTTGAACGGGACTCCGTTTCGTTCTCGCAGCACCACGCGACTCTTGGTAAGGGCTTCGATCTCGCGTGCGGTGCTTCCCCAGCCGAAGGGAACAACCTCGATGGGTAACGGGAATGAGCCTCCGAGCACAGGCACTTGCTTCGTGTAGTCGACCAAGACGATGAATTGCCTGGCTGAGGCGGCGACGATCTTTTCTTTCAAAAGGGTTCGCGGTGGACCCAGTCCCGAGTCCGACGACCATGCCGTCGCGGATGAACTCGACGGCTTTCAATGCGGCGGCTTTTTTGAGGCTGTCGAGATCTTGTTGTGGTGTCATGACGTGGGGGCGTGAGAGAGGGCGCCGGCAACGGACGCCGCGCCAAGCAACGCGGTCTGCTGATTCATGACGACTTTCACGGGCATATTACTCAGCAGGCGTTTGTAACGGCCTTTGTTGATAAACGCTTTCATGAACGTGCCATCTTGGAGTTTCTTGATGAGCTTCGGGGCGATGCCGCCGGCGACATAGACACCGTCGAGCGACAGCGCCTTTAAAGCCAGATTCCCAGCCTCCGCGCCAAAGATCGACGCGAAGAGATCCAGCGTCTGCTTGGCAATCTCGGCTTGTCCTTGCAAACCAGCTTCGGCAATTTCAGCGGCGGGATTGCCGGCCTTGATCTTTTCCGCAAGCCAAGTCGGTTCGTTTTTCTTCGTGTCACGGATGTACTCATAGATCGCGTGTAACCCCGGGCCTGAGAGCAGCCGCTCATAACTGACATGGAGATACTGACTGCGCAGATACCGGAGCAATTCGATCTCATAGTCGTTGTTGGGGGCAAAGTCCGTATGGCCTCCCTCTGAC
>JACPZN010000088.1 GCA_016195505.1 Nitrospirota bacterium
ACGGGGGCCGCTCATGCCTTCATGCCACAATGCGGTCTCGCGCCGGGATTCATCAGTATTGTCGCCCACGATTTGATGACGCATTTTGAAACGTTGGATACGGTCAAAATGCGCGTGGGTGCGCTGCCGGTTCATCCCAGTAATGCCCTCAAGTATTCGCTCACCTGGTCGACCGATGGGCTCATCAACGAATACGGCAATCTCTGCTACGGCATCGAAGAAGGCGAGAAAGTCCCGCTCCAACCGTTGGAAGGTTATGAAACAATCGAACTGGATGGACTGCTCTACGAAGCCTTCAACACGTCTGGGGGGTTGGGGACTTTGGCAGACAGTTACGCCGGGAAAGTCCGGACGATGAACTATAAGACGCTTCGCTACCCAGGCCATTGTGAAAAGATTCAACTACTGATGAAGGATCTCAAGCTCAACGAGGATCGCAAGACGCTCAAGCGCGTGCTCGAACATGCCATTCCGCAAACTCTGCAAGATGTCGTGTTGATCTATGCGTCGGTGACTGGGACCAAGGATAGTGGTTTTTTCGAAGAGAATTACGTCAAGAAGATTTATCCTCAATACATTAAAGGCAAGCTCTGGTCGGCTATCCAGGTCACGACCGCATCCAGCGTCTGCTGCGTCCTGGATCTTGTCTTGAATGATCCGTCGAAGTACCATGGATTCATCACACAGGAGTCGATCTTGCTGAATGATTTCTTGGTCAATGAATTCGGAGCCTGTTTCCGATGAGCACAATACAAGCCGCCCTCAAAGACCTTGGTATCCAAGCGGTCAATTCCGGCGGCAGCACCGGAAGCGGTTGGTGGTCCAGCCATACTGACGGTCCTCTGTTACAGTCGTTCAATCCCTCGACCGGTGAGATAATCGCCGGCATTTATCCCTGTTCGCACGAAGACTACCAATGGATTGTTAAAGAATCGGTTGAATCCTTTCATGCGTGGCGTCTTGTACCGGCGCCGAAGCGTGGGGAGATGATCAGGCTCATCGGCCAGGCGCTACGGGAAAAGAAAGACCAGTTGGGTACTCTGGTTTCACTGGAGGTCGGCAAGATCAAGGCCGAGGGAGACGGCGAAGTCCAGGAAATGATCGACATGGCCGATTTTGCCGTTGGACAGGCCCGGATGCTCTACGGCGCGACCATGCAGTCGGAACGGCCGGCTCACCGCATGAGCGAACAGTGGCATCCGTTGGGTCCGGTCGGTGTCATTACCGCCTTCAATTTTCCCGTCGCCGTCTGGGCCTGGAACGCCTTCCTGGCCGCCATCGCCGGCGATACGGTGATCTGGAAACCCTCGCCAAAGGCGCCGCTCTGTGCCATCGCTGTGCAACAGATCTGTAATCGCGTGATGCAGCAGCAGGGCCACTCAGGAATTTTCTCGCTCCTCATCACCGACCAGGTGACTCTTGCCGAGCAGATGGTGCAGGACCATCGGCTACCGCTCATTTCTTTTACGGGATCTGTGCCGGTCGGTCGCCGTGTGGCGTCCGCTGTGGGCCAGCGCCTGGGACGAACCCTTCTTGAACTCAGCGGCAACAACGCCGTCATCGTCGACGAGACCGCCGACCTGGACATGGCCATACGCGCCATCCTATTCGGCGCCGTCGGAACTACCGGCCAGCGCTGTACCACCACCAGACGCCTCCTCATCCATGAGTCGCGCTATGACGAATTAGTCGGCAAGTTAGTGAAAGCCTATGCCCAAGTCCGCATCGGGAACCCGCTGGAGCCGGACGTACTCATGGGACCGCTTATCGACCAGACCGCTGTGGAGGGCTATCGAGCCGCGATCGATGAGATTAAAAAAGAAGGAGGCCAGATTCTCTGCGGCGGTCACGCGTTGAACCGTCCTGGTCATTTTGTTGAACCGACGATCGTGCGTGCACAGAATCAATGGCCTATCGTGCAGCGAGAGACCTTCGCACCGATCCTGTACGTCATGACGTTTCGGACGATCGATGAGGCGATTTACATGCAGAACGACGTCCCACAAGGGCTCTCGTCCGCCATATTCTCGAACGACCTACGCCATGGCGAACGTTTTCTTTCAGCCGCAGGCAGTGATTGTGGAATCGCCAACATCAACATCGGCACATCCGGAGCCGAGATCGGTGGGGCGTTCGGTGGAGAGAAGGAAACAGGCGGCGGTCGAGAAGCGGGATCAGATGCTTGGAAAGCCTACATGCGCCGTCAAACCAACACAGTCAACTGGGGAACGGAATTACCCCTCGCTCAGGGCATTAAGTTTGGATCTTAATGAGGTGAAACCATGGATCGCGCTCAGCAACTCGATGATCTCATGGAGAGGATGGTCGCAGACTATGTCGCGCATAACCGGGCTGCCGGCGTACTCAGGGTCATGCTCGACGACTCCGGTGTAGGTTTCTCTCCAGTCGTCGACCACGTGACCATCCGTACCCTCGACATCGACCGAGGGGCGGAACCCTTCGTCGTGCTGGGCTATACCTATGACGAAACACTCAAGTACGACGATTGGTACGCCAAGGTCTATCGCAAGGCCGGCTACCCCGCCCTCTTTGTGGATCAAGCCTATCCAGATGAACGCGGCAAGACCAGCATCATCCCTGGCTGGGTCAAGAAATTCGGCGACCAGGTGTTTCACCACGTCGCCGTGCGGGTGGAGGATATCGAAAAAGCGGTGGAGAGACTCAAGAAAAAAGGCGTGGTGTTTGCCGGAAATATCGTGGGAGCCCCGGGTGGACAGCTCCGACAGATTTTTTCCGCTCCGGAAACCGTCGATGGTCAACCCTTCTCAGTGTTGGAATTGGCCGAACGACACCGTGGCTATCAGGGGTTCCTCCCTCCCCAAGCCGACAGCCTCATGAAATCGACCGCGCCGCGCTGATTGTTCTGCTGATCCCCGCGCGGTCTTACTACTCCAGCCTATTCGTGCCATCAGCCACTCGTCATACGCGTGTTTATCCCTACCCCATATCCCGCAGCGTATGGTCCGGATTCCGATCACGTGCGATGGTCTTCATCAACTGATCCCCGAATAAGACCACGACCCGATCACGCTGGTCCTTGACAACCATTGAAGCGGACGGCGGTTTGAATGTGTTGGGATCACCCTCCAACCAGGCACTGCATGAGAAGGGTAACTGATCGAGCACAGTCTCCACGCGATATTCGTGACGCAGTCGGTATTGCAGCACATCGAACTGGAGCCGCCCCACCGCCGCGATCAACGATTCCTGGTCGTTCAGGCTTCGCATGATTTGCACTGTTCCCTCTTGCGCCATCTGCCACATACCTTTGTCGAAAGCTTTACGCTTGCCGACATCGCTTGGACGGATGCGTGCAAAGATCTCCGGTTGGAACTGTGGCAAGGGCCTGAAGTTGAAACCGCCGGTCAATGAGATGGTATCGCCGATGGCAAACAGCCCAGGGTTGATGATGCCGATAATATCGCCCGGATAGGCCTCCTCCACCGTGCTACGCTCCTGAGCCACAAGACTATGGGGTCGGGAGAGCCGGACCTCTCGGTTCAGGCGGTGATGCTTCACAACCATGTCACGTTCAAACCGTCCGGAACACACCCGGAGAAAGGCCGTGCTGTCGCGATGTTTGGGGTTCATATTGGCCTGCAGCTTGAACACATAGGCGCTGAATGGCATCTCGATCGGGTCCACAGACAATTCAGTCCCATCATCACGGTCGGCCGGTCGCGAGCTGGGGCTCGGCGCGAGCTGCACGAAGGCGTCTAAGAAACTCTCGATGCCGAAGTTGGTGAGCGCCGACGCAAAAAACACCGGCGTGACTTGGCCATCGAGAAACTGCTCGTGCGAAAACGGGTTTCCGGCGATCTCGATCAATTCCAAGTCATGCTGCACCTGCGCCATCACGTCCCGCGACAAGCGGCCACTGTTGGCCAGGTCAGCCAGCACGAAGTTCTCGACATTCACCTTCGTGGCCCCGCCCGGCGCGGTCTTAGTGAACAACTGCACACGTCGGTCGGCACGGGTCACAATCCCGGCAAACTCATTCCCAGACCCTACCGGCCAATTGATCGCGCTGGCGTGAGTGTTCAACGCCTGCTCCACTTCGGTCATGAGATCGAGCGGCGGCCGTCCCGGTAAATCCATCTTGTTGATCAATGTCAACACCGGAATGCGCCGCAGGCGGCATACAGCAAAAAGCTTACGAGTTTGCGCCTCCACCCCCTTCGCCGCATCGATGACCATGATGGCGCTGTCGGCAGCCGTCAGCGTCCGGTAGGTATCTTCGGAAAAGTCCTGGTGGCCAGGTGTATCGAGCAGGTTGATGACTGCGTCTTTATACGGAAACTGCATGGCGGAGGCAGTGATCGAAATGCCGCGCTCCTGTTCCATCCCCATCCAATCCGATGCTGTCACCTTACCGCCCTTGCGTCCCCGCACCATCCCGGCCGTCCGGATGAGCCCGGAGTACAACAGCAGTTTTTCCGTGAGCGTCGTCTTGCCCGCATCTGGGTGACTGATGATGGCAAAGGTCCGTCTGCGTGCGGTTGCAGCCGCAAGTTCAGACAGCAGCGAAGTGCCCGTAGTCATAGCAGTCCGGCAGCATAGCATATCGCGGCTGAAGACCGACAGTTGAGGTCATCAGGTAGGCAACGACCCCAGCAGGTGAGTCAGCCTTCTCGACTCGTGCATAGCCAATTCTTGGAACTGCACACCGAATGCAGTCCCCTTTGACCAGCGCACAACCGCGCTGGGAACAAAAATGGGGGAGCTTTGAGGTGGCCGAATTTGAAGCTCAATCGTAGCCTGGAGAGCGACTGAAATCGAACTTGGGCTTGATATCTGACACCCCTCGATGGAAAGATCCGAACTATCCCTTCCTCGCCCCGCACTGTGTCAGAAGAAAAGATACCTGGGATATTGACGGGATGACGTTGGTGTTTGCGTTTCTCTGCAGCGGGTTCCACAGAGACCCCCTCGTGCCTCTCGTTAATGATAAGGGCAACAGAGTAGACAGCCGAGGAGATTCTTCGAAGTTCTAAAATGCCAGAGACTTTACGGCAGAATATTCCCGCTCTCTCGTTGCTACTCCCCTCGCACAACTTGAGCACGGTGTTTCCGATTGCCTTCACCGATGATCATGAACGGACAGAACCGACTCAGCTATCGAGTTCGAAGTACGCAAGATCGTGGGGAAGGGGGCAGCCATCGTCGCATCCAGCTGGCATTACACCTGCACTACCTTATGCCCGGTATCCCTATACTGCCCACACAGGAGCTCATTGTATGGTAGTGAGACAATATCCGCGATTCC
>JACPZN010000089.1 GCA_016195505.1 Nitrospirota bacterium
CGTAGAAGAATATCTTGGCTGTCCCCTGTTCGAAGTCGTAGCCCGCAAACACCGGCACCACCGCGCCGGTGCCGGACAGCGCAGCGGCAACATTTTCCTTCAAGAGCTTGGACACGGCGCGCAACTTCCCCTCGAAGCTCAGCTCTTGGAGCTGCGTACGCCGGTAGTATTTGAACGAATGCTCCAGCACCCGCACCATCTCATACGCAGTCGCGGGCACCCCGGCGATCGCCATGACGCTGTGGCGGTCAATTTCGAGGACTTTATCCGTCCGGTCGTACATCACCATATTCCCTGCCGTGGCTCGTCGATCGCCGGCCACCAGGACACCGTCGCGATACTTAAACGCCAAAATCGTCGTCGCGTTGGTCATTTCCTGCCCCTTTTCGGATCGACCTTGCGCATGCGTTTGAGCAAATTGTCTTTGTCTGGCGAACCAGTCTCCGGTCGTTTTGGCCCACCGCCTTCTTCCGACGGTCCAGGCGACTTCGGCATGGGATCGACCGGGCCTTCGCGACGTTCAGGCATCGTGATGTATTTCATGATGGTGAATCCTTTCGTGTCTTCCAGACAGTCAACGCCTCAGCCGGAGACGCAGCCGCTTCAAAGATTGCGGCACAGGCCTTCACGTCTTCGGGATTGAAGAGATCGCCCATCTCCAAGGTCTTTGGAATCAATCCGCCGGAGAACTGAATCCGCTCCCACTGCATCGACTTGATCTGGTCAGGGAATCGACGCACGCAAAGCCCCCGCAGACCGCCTCGCGTGTCATGCGGCCCAGTTGAGAGGGCCTGCTCGACATCCGCTTCAGTCGTCATC
This sequence comes from Nitrospirota bacterium, assembly GCA_016195505.1. Taxonomy (GTDB): domain Bacteria; phylum Nitrospirota; class Nitrospiria; order Nitrospirales; family Nitrospiraceae; genus Nitrospira_D. Next base: position 820 of record JACPZN010000089.1, read on the forward strand.
CTCCAGGCTTTCCCTTCGGCCTCCAAACCAAGAAACAGCCCACGCTCTACATTCACATTATGGTACTCCAAGTCCAAGCTGGCCAACCAGGGATCGTCCCAGCCGATATGCTCCTCTCGAACAAAAGTCTCCAGCAACCACAACTTCGTCACCCAGTCGAGCTTTCCGATGAGCTGAGTCCGATCCTGGGTCAGCAACCGCAACGTCTCGCCCCATTCCCGCAGGATCCAATCGGATTCTGCATCCGATCCCGCCAGCGTTCGCGCTGCCGCCGCGTAGAACTCTTCCTGGATCTCTAAACCCGAGAGAGAGCGTCCATTTTTTTGACGGACCGTTGCCTTGAGATCGGCGTCGCGCGACACTTGCTTGACCGCGGCGACCGGCTGATCCAGTTCAAGAATGGGTGCCGCGCCGCGCCCGATCAGATCCATCACCAACTGTGTCGTGCCGACTTTCAACGCTGTGGCATACTCGCACATATTGGCATCGCCGATGATCAAATGCAGCCGGCGATACTTGGTGCGATCGGCATGGGGCTCGTCGCGCGTGTTCACGATGGGCCGGTTGTGCATCGTATCGACGCTCAACTCAGTTTCCATAAAATCGGCCCGCTGCGAGAGCTGATACGCCCCCGCTACGAACCCGGATTCCTGCGCTTCGATTCCAACCTTGCCGGCCCCCGCAATCACTTGCCGGCTCACGAGAAACGGCAACAGGCCCGCAATCAATTTCGAAAATTGAACCGAACGCGGCACAAGGTAGTTGTCGTGGCAGCCGTAACTGTGTCCATGAAAATCGGTGTTGTTCTTATAGAGCCGCACGTGCGCCCCGCCCAAGCTCTTGTTGCGGCGGTCCGCCGCCCGCTGGACGATCCGATCGCCGGCCCGAACATGCGCCAACAGGTCTCTGAGCGTCCGGCACTCCGGCGTCGAATACTCGGGATGCGTGTGGTCGTTGTAGAAGCGCGCGCCGTTCGCCAGGACCAGGTCGCTCTTCATCTCGTGGAAGGAGAACGGACGATGGGCATCGATCTTCGCAAACTCGTCCTCCTCCTTGTCCTGCGCCAGGCCGGACACACGGAATCCGCGCGCATCCTCGTGGGGATCCTCACCGGCATAGTCCCACCGTCGTTCAAAGGAGGCTGTGAGATGCGCCCGCACCAATTCCATCGACTCGACAACGGAATCGACTTCCCCCAGATCGTCGCGCGTGATGCCGTATTCGGTTTCAATGCCAAATAATCTCATGGTTCAGTTAAGCGCGAGGCTAGGGGCCAGGATA
>JACPZN010000090.1 GCA_016195505.1 Nitrospirota bacterium
GTTCAAGGGTCGTCCACAGCGGACATTCGCCGCAAAGTCACGGAGGCTTTGCGGGCGGTTGGAGTCGATCATAAAAAAGACCAGTCGCCTAATAGTCTCTCAACCGGAGAACGGCAGCGGGTCTGCATTGCCAGAGCGATCGTCAACGGGCCGATCGTCCTCTTGGCCGACGAACCGACCGGCAATCTTGATCCGGAACGGACCGCGGAGATCATTGAATTATTCAAATTGATCAACGCTCGGGGTACGACCGTAATCGTCGCAACGCACGATCCTCATGTGATGACGCGGGTCAACCGGCGGGTCATTACATTAATGCAGGGGGTGATGCTGCCGGAGCAACGGGTCGGGGTATGAGGCGGCTGTTCTACCTATTTCGAGAAGCCTGGGCGAATATGCGGACCAACCGCACGACCACCGTTGTGGCTATCCTGACCACTGCCTTTACGCTCGCCTGCGTCGGTATCTTTCTGCTGTTGTACGTGAATCTTAGGAGTGCGGCAGGCTGGTTGCAGGAAGATATCAAGATCATGGTCTATTTAGAGGATCGAATCACGCGAGAAAGTACGCGGGAACTAGAAGAAAAGCTCAAGGCTGATCGAATGGTGGCCGGGGCTCTCTTTATTTCGAAAGAGGAGGCTCTGAGCGAATTTCGAGCACAGTTTCCCTCCGATTCCCACTTGCTTCAGGGGCTCGGTGAGAACCCGCTTCCGGCATCGTTTGTGGTGACGCTGGCGCCGAACTTTCGCTCCTCGGACGCGGTGAATCGTTGGGCCGAACGGGTTCGAACGATGGCCGGCGTTGCGAAGGTCGACTATAATCAAGAATGGATCGATGCGTTGGCCGGGCTCATTCGGTACATTGAACTGGCGGCCATCGGCGTGGGCGTGATTCTCTCTGCCGCCGCGGTGACGATTATCGGGAATACGATCAGGCTTGCGCTTTTTGCGAGGCGTGAGGAAATTGAGATCCTTCGCCTCATCGGGGCGACCCGCACCTTTATCCGGATTCCCTATTTTCTCGAAGGGGCCGTGTTAGGGGCGTGTGGTAGCGCACTGTCCTTGGGGATTCTAAAATTTGGGTTTGAACTGTTTCGGCAGCAGATTAGCTCGGCGGGCCGCTTCAGGGGAATCGAAAACATGATTTCCTTTTTCCCACTCTCGATCTGTTTGGCGCTTGTCATTGTGGGAATGGGGCTGGGGTTCGCCGGCAGCGTCGTTTCCCTCCTTCGAATTGGGGAGGGGCGTGCGTGAGGAGCTCTCTTGCGATCATGGTCTGGTGCGTTGTGTTGTGGAGTGGGTGGGAATCTGTCGTGATCGCAGCGAATGATCCCATCGTCGAGAAAATCGAGAGGGAGCGAAAGACACTGGAGCAACTGAAAGATAAAATTGAGGCGAAACGGAAAAGGGCCGATGAAGCCGAGAAAAAACGGGAGTCGGTCCTTCAGGGTATCCAATCTCTGGACGAACGATTGATCCGTCATCGGCAGGATCACCATGACATCAGCAAGAAGCTGCGCAAGAAAGACCGGGAAATTGAGGACATTACGGAACAACTGGGCATAATGCGGACCAGCATTCAGGAACGGCGCGATGCCATTCTCGCCCGACTGCGTGTACAGTATATGGAAGGGCGGTTCGGGTATGTAAAGGCGCTCTTAGCGGCCGACTCCTATGGCGATTTCCAACGGCGCCGGCAATATCTTTCTGCGGTCTCTCAGAAAGACTACGAATTGTTGGGTGCGTTTCGCGCTGATATGGCCCGTATGGAGCAGGCTGAACGTCAGCGCGCAGAGGCACGGGCTGGGATGGTTGCTTTTAAGGACAGTATCGAGAAAAAGCTAGCGGACATTCGAGTGCTCCAGAAAGAGAAGAAGGTCTATCTCACCAAGATCACACAAGAAAAGGATTCCTACGATCGGGCGGTCGAAGAACTTGAAAGGTCGGCCTCGCGGGTGGATAGTTTGTTGCGCGAGTTGGAAACCCGCCGTCGGGCTCTGGCATTACGTCCACCGACAGCTCCGATCCTTCCACGGGGGACGAAAGGGGCGTTGCCCTGGCCCGCTGATGGACAGATTATTTCGTTTTTCGGGCGCCAGAAGCACCCGACGTTTAATACGTATGTGCAGCGCAAAGGGATTGAAATCAGGACCAGAGAGGGGAGCTTCATCCATGCCGTCATGCCCGGTACCGTCGTGTATGCAGACTGGTTGAAAGGCTACGGACTCGTTATAATCCTGGATCATGCCAATGGTTTCTTTTCGTTGTACGCCCATGCCTCCAAGATTCTGGCAAAAGTCGGCGAACAGGTCGCCGAAGGCCATCCGATCGGTGAGACCGGAGACACGGGCATGATTGGAGAAAATACTTTATACTTTGAGTTGCGCGAAGGAGCTGAGCCGGTGGATCCGCTCCACTGGTTGGCGAAGCGATAATACACAATGACTGTCAGCTAGATCGGATTTTGACAGAAGGGATGTGACGACTATGGAACAGCAGCCACGGCGGAGGTCTTGGGTGGTTGGGCCGATGATCGCACTCGCGCTGCTCTGCGGGGTCTTCATCGGCAAGGGCTGGGAGCGGACTGGTCATGCCGGTGAAACCTATGAAGAGCTCAAGACTTTTTCCGAAGTCCTGAGTCAAGTCCAGAAACACTATGTCGATGAAACGAAGCCGAAGGATCTCATTCAAGGCGCCATCCGCGGCATGCTGTCGACGCTCGACCCGCACTCCGCCTATATGACTCCTGAGATGTATAAGGAGATGCAAGTCGAGACTAAGGGGGAATTCGGCGGCGTCGGTATCCAGATCGGGGTAAAAGATAATCGCCTCGCCGTGATCGCGCCGATCGAGGGCACACCAGCCCACCGGGCAGGGATCAAGGCCGGAGATTTCATTGTGAAGGTCAATGATGACACCACCAAGGATCTCACCCTCATGGACGCGGTTCAGAAGATGCGCGGGCCCAAGGGCAGCAAGGTGAACTTGACGATTCAAAGGGACGGCACGCCGGATCCGCTAGTGTTCACTTTGGTCCGGGATACCATTAAGATTGAAAGCGTGAAATCAAAAGTAATCGACAATCTTGGGTATGTGCGATTGACTCAATTTCAAGAGGCGACAGGAAGAGATCTCTCTAAAGCAATCAAGCAGTTCAAAGAGCAGAAGGTGCAGGGGGCCATTCTCGATTTGCGAAATAATCCAGGCGGATTGCTCACCGCCGCGGTCGATGTGTCCGAGCAATTTCTCCCGGGCGGGAAGCTCATCGTCTATACCAAAAGCCGGGAAGGCAAGAAGGATGAGTGGATTGCCAAGTCCAAGGACCAGCTGGAAGATCTTCCGGTGATTATCCTGGTCAATGAGGGATCGGCTAGCGCGTCGGAGATCGTCGCCGGGGCCCTTCAAGATTGGGGACGGGCGGTCATCGTTGGGACCACTTCATTCGGGAAAGGATCGGTGCAGACCATTCTTGCTCTTGGCGATGGCTCAGGGCTTCGTCTTACCACTGCGAAGTACTACACGCCGAAGGGGCGGTCGATTCAGTCCACCGGCATTACCCCAGATATTGTGGTAAAACTTGCAGCGCCGGTGACCGGCAAGGCGGCCGAAGGCAGGTCAGGTGAGAAGGAGGCGGATCCGAAGGGCGTAAAGCCTTCGACTGGAAAAGACGCCACGCCGCATAGCGGGAAGTCTCCGGAGGAGGCGGGTTCGAAGAACGGCACAGTTCCGCAGCCGACGCCGACTGACACGGTTGGGGAGCCCTCGCTTGAGCAGGATGTTCAATTGCAAAAAGCGGTGGAGTTGCTTAAAAGCTGGAAGATCTTCAAAGAGCTGAAGGTCTCTTAATCTTTGTGGCCTCGCGTTTGTTGTTGGACGGCCTGAAGCAAGCGTTCCTCGGACCCTGAGAATCCGGGCATGGTTCGAAGGAGGTGGGACCGGACGAGCTGCTCCAAGTCGGGGAGTGTCCGTATGCCAAGTCGAAAGTAGAGGTAGGTCACGAGTGAATCGGAGAGTCCCGGAAGCTTCGCCCAGCTTGAGACCTCCGGCGGCAGCGGCGTTTTCAGTTCTTCATAGGCGCGAATGGTTCCTGTCTCAAGAAACTCTCTGATTTTTTCGGCCAGATCCTTTCCAACTCCCTCAATATCCTCCAACTCGTGGCGCTGAGCGACGGCTGCGACATCCTCCTCGATCGTCAGGAGTGCATCTGCAGCACGCCGATAAGCCCGGACCCGATAAGGGTTTGCGCGTTGGGCCGAGAGGAGATCGGCCATTGATCGGAAGAGAGTCGCCAGCTGATGATTGTTCTCCCGCATGATCCTGTCCGACGTAGGTCTATTGTGCGATGCACTAGGTCTCTTAGGCAAGGGGAGCCTTTGTTGACAAGGCGAATTCTGGTCCCATAGGATGACGGGCGTGCAGAACACGATCCAGATCCAAGTGAACGGCGAAGCGAGGTCTTGGCGCAGCGGCGCAACGGTTGCCGATCTGTTGCGGGACCTAGAGATTAAGACCGAGCGTGTGGCGGTTGAGTTGAATCTCGAAATTCTGGATCGTGCGGCGTTTGCCCTGCGTCCACTCAAGGACGGAGATCGGGTCGAAATTCTGAGTTTCATCGGGGGAGGCAGCGAAGAAAGTGCGAGGTGGTGATTTGGCGATGGTGTGAAGGATCGGGTACTTCACTAAAAATCTGACTTCACCACATTACAAATTGGAGCACACAATGGCGGACGACCGATTGATCATCGCGGGGCGAGAATTCAAGTCCCGTCTCTGGGTGGGGACGGGAAAGTATAAGGATTTTGTCGAAACGCAAAAAGCCATTGAAGCCTCGGGCGCCGATGTTGTGACGGTGGCGGTGCGCCGCGTGAATATCACCGATCGCTCGAAGGAGAATTTGCTCGACTACATCGATCCCAAGAAATATACGATCCTTGCGAACACCGCCGGCTGCTACAGCGTGGAGGATGCGGTGCGATACGCACGCTTGGCTCGTGCGGCCGGCGTTTCCGATCTGGTAAAGCTTGAGGTGCTTGGCGATGAGAAAACCTTGTTTCCCGACACCGCGGGCTTGATTGAGGCAGCCAAAATTCTCATTAAAGAAGGATTCATCGTGTTGCCGTACACCAACGATGATCCGATTGTCGCGAAGAAGCTGGTGGATATCGGTTGCCCAGCGGTCATGCCGTTGGCCGCGCCGATCGGCTCTGGGCTCGGAATCCGTAATCCGTACAATCTGAAAATCATCATGGAGACCGTCAAGGTGCCCATCATTGTCGATGCCGGTGTCGGGACTGCCTCAGACGCAGCGTTGGCGATGGAGTATGGGGCCGACGCGGTGCTCATGAATACGGCCATCGCCGGTGCCCAGGATCCCATTGCTATGGCGGAAGCGATGAAGTACGCGGTCTATGCCGGTCGGTTAGCATACAAGGCCGGCCGTATTCCCAGGAAGCTTTACGCCACAGCCAGCAGCCCGATCGAAGGGATGCTGTGAAAAGCGGTGAAACGTGATCTGTGATGGGTGCCGAGTGCGGAGGCGCTCAACGGGCGTTCATTGCAGCCTTGGTTGACTCGTCACCGATCACCCATCACCGATCACGATCTCATGCCCTCCGTCGATTTTCGACTCCTTCTTGTCAGTGACCGGCATCAAACCGGGGGCCGCTCCCTTTCATTAGTACTGAAAGAATCTGTCGAGGCGGGAGTTCCCGCGATTCAACTTCGAGAGCGTGACCTGCCGACGGCCGAGTTGCTGGCGTTGGCGCAAGAGATTCAAGCGATCACATCGCCGCACGCGATTCCATTGATCGTCAATGATCGTGTCGATCTGGTCTTGGCGCTGGGCCTTGACGGCGTTCACCTTCGGGCGAACAGCCTCCCTGTGTCCGTCGCTCGTCGGCTGGTCGGGGCGCATCGTCTCGTCGGGATCTCGGCGCATTCTATTGAAGAAGTTCGGCAGGCGGGGCAGGAGGGAGCCGACTATGTGGTGTTCGGCCCGATCTTTGACACACCGTCGAAGCGACCGTTCGGACCTCCGGTCGGGTTAGGCGCGCTTGCCGGTGCCTGTCGCCAGTCGACCATCCCGGTCTTTGCTATCGGCGGCATGACTGGTGGGCGTGTGCGGGATGTTTGTCAAGCCGGTGCGCATGGAGTTGCGGTCATCGGAGCGGTACTTGCTCGTGACGATGTTGCCGCAGCCACGAAGGAGTTATTGGTTTCACTGGCGCCGTGAAATTCTGTCCGGTATCTGAAAAATGTTGCGCGTGCGATCATGCGGTCTAGTTGACCACCCCCAGGTCGGGTGTTAGAATCCCGGCACAGGCTTAAAGATGTGCTCTCATCCGACGTTGCGGCGGTTCGTTGAGTGCCGATATGGGAGACAGTAAGGGTCAGTCAAGCCGGCTCCGGTCGCTCCGCGATTCCGTGAAGAAGATTACGGAGCGGTTGTCTGAGGGTGATACGGACATGATTCACAAGAACGACGAGCATGCCCGTGAAGTCGACAAGCTTCGCGTTCAGATCCAGTCGATGGAAGAAGAAATCCGTCGACTGTATCAATCCCGTTACCAGCTCGATCAAGCCAACAAGCAGAACGAAAAACTTGTCTCGACGCTTCAAGAAGCCAAGGCACAGATTGAAGCCCTGCGTGCTGAGGTAGAAAAGCTGACGGCGCCGCCGTCGACCTACGCGATTCTTTCCAGCATGAATGCAGACGGCACGGGCAACGTCTATGCCCATTGCTTGTCGAGCGGTTGAGCGTCGGCGATCATCTCTTGTACGACCCTCGTTCCGGTTACGTGATCGAGAAGCTGCCAAAGTCCGAGGCGGAAGAGCTCGTGCTGGAAGAAGTGCCTGATGTCGACTATGAACACATCGGCGGCCTCCAGAAAGAATTGGAGCAGGTGCGCGATGCGGTTGAATTGCCCTTCCTCCATCCGCACATCTTCTCTGAGTACAAACTGAGTGCGCCCAAAGGTGTGCTGCTCTATGGTCCGCCTGGCTGTGGGAAGACTCTCATCGCGAAAGCCGTTGCCAACTCGATCGCCAAGAAGCTGGGCCATCTGGCAGGGAAAGAGGTTCGGAGCTATTTTCTTCATGTCAA
>JACPZN010000091.1 GCA_016195505.1 Nitrospirota bacterium
AAACGCGATATGGGCCGCAAAGGTCTTCCGAAACAGGGCATCGCCTTTTGCAGTTAACGAAATCTTGTTGTACCGGCGATCTCCTTTTATCGTATCCCGTTTGATCAGGCCTTTTGACACGAGGCGATCGAGAACACCGGTGAGAGTGCCTTTAGTCACCAGAGTCTTCGCCGACAATTCAGAACAGGTCATGCCGTCCGTATCGCCCAGCGTCGCGATGACATCGAACTGCGACGGAGTCAGCCGCAGCGATCGAATATAGCGGCTGTCGGCTCGCCAAAACGAAACATACGCTTCGACCAGCGGCCGAACGAGCTTGAGATGGGGATCGTCCTTGAGGTGCGGGAGCTCCATGGCGCCAGAGTAGTCCTAACTAGAATGAAGGGTCAAGTTCAGCGTGCATTCCAGCGAGGAGTGTGCACAGGATCGATTGATTGACGACCTATCGATGACGCCCGTATGATTCTGCTCCCATGGCGGGACGTCATGAACAAGGGCAGGGCAATCTGACGGCGCTTGTCGTCCTGATCGGCCTCATCGTGGCCGGCGTGTGGATTTGGAAGCGGCTGACGCCGGAGACCCAAGATTATGTCATCGATCAGGCCATCCCGATCGCCGCTGTCGTCCTGATCGTCCTAACGGTCCTGGCGATGTTCTGGCGAGCCCTCCGCCGCCGGCAATTCAAGCGGCAAGAACGGGGTCGATTGCTCACACTGTTCGGACACGAGACAGCGCTGGATAAAAAGTTGGAACTCGCCTTTGCCATGATCGAGGTCAATGATTACCACGTCGAAGGGCTGGAATCCGCCGTGCCGGCACTCAAAGATCTCTTCGTCACGACATTGCAGCGAGCATTGGGCGACAAGCAGCATCGCATCAGAGGCATGGCGGCCAGTCACCTGGGTGCACTACAAGATATGTCGGTGGTGCCGTTGCTGGTCAAGGCATTAGAAGACGATCATGCCTATGTGCGCTCCTGCGCAGCCTTGGGATTAGGACGACTACGGGCAACGGAAACGCGTGAACGACTCGCGAAAGTGATGGAAGAAGATTGGGACCAAACCGTCAGAAGCCGAGCCAAGGAAGCGCTTGAACAAATGCGGGTGTAGCAGTTATGCCGCTTAGGCCTAGACCTGTTCCTGCGTCCACTCAATCACGGCGATCTCAGGCCGACAGTTCCAGCGAAATGGGAGGAAGGACCAGCCCAGCCCTCGGTTGATGTAGAGCTTGTGCTCGCCCAATTCGTGCCAGCCTGCCACGCGCCCGTTGCATCCAGGAGGGAGCCAGAAGGTCGGGAGGCCCGGCACTTGCCATTGGCCGCCATGACTGTGTCCGCACAAGATCAAGTCGATGGCATGATGCGCTTCCACGTGGTCGAGGATGTTCGGTGCGTGGGCCAACAACAGAGTAAAACGACGATCGGCACGAGGAGGCACGCACCTCAGGTCGGCTCGGTGGAGAGAAGGATCGTCGACCCCGACAATCACCAGCTCCTCTACGCCTGTGGAAATGACGGTGCTCTGGTTCACCAACAATGTGACCTTGTGTCGATCAGCGAGTTCGGCATACTGTGCCACAGGCACTCCGCTGTAGTGATCGTGGTTGCCCAATGTCACGAAGACCGGCGCGATCTCGCGAAGACGTGCGAGAAAACGGAAGAGATGCGGCAGCCCTTCTGGCACGTTGAGTAAGTCCCCAGTGATGAAAATCCAATCGGGCTGAAGCTCATCAATTGTCTCAACGACGCGATCATGACGTGCGTGGTAGCGATCGAGGTGCAGATCGGTCAAATGGACCGCGCGACGGCCGGCGAGAGGAGGATGCACATAGGTAAGGGTGGAGACTTCGTGCGTAGACAGGCCGATTTCCCAATGCGGGACTAGGCTGAAGAATCGGTACAACGGTTCACTCAAGCAGGAACCGATGTACGCACGCACGTGATCGGGCCAGGACATTTGTCGCCTGGTCATTTGATGATTCGATCGAGTTCGGCCCGGTCGGCAGGAGTGACGCGATAACCTTTTTCGTAGAGCCGGCTCATGCCGTTCATCATGTGCTCGAGATCCCTGGTTCGATACCAGACGTCGAACCGTTCCGTGAGGGTTGTGGCCTGTGTGGCCGGTGAGTGTACCGGATCGTATGCGAGCGCAAGCGATTGGAAGAGATCGTGCAGCTCCTCACGGTTATAGTGGGCGTCGTCATTCCGGTCCCCTACAAGCGCAAACTCATAGGACGTCAAGCTTACCGACAGCGAGGATTGGGTCCGGTGGAGATCCCGGCGCACCGCATCGAGTCCCCCAGGGTACAGCCGAAGGCAGTCTTCACGGCTCGGTGGCTGGAGCAAAAGGTCGAGGCTTATGGGGTGGACGTCGAGGGGAGCCGGTTTGTGCTTTTCCTGCCGATAGAACCAGCTCGTGCAGCCGCTCGCCCTCGCGAATGCGATTTTATCGGATGCAATGTGTTCTTGAATATGGTGAGTAAATTGATTGAACACGCCGTCCGTTGTTGCACTTGATCCAGGGGTAGCCGGCAGTGCAGTCGGGAAGCTCAGAGGAAGAAAGAGCGTCAGCACCAAGGTCGCCTGAATTATCAGGGCGTGCCATCGAATAGAATCTGGTTTGTGCGATGTGTTCTGCATGGGCTAGAAACAGTATACCATGGGCCTTGCCTTCCAAGATCCACAGGAACACATCCAGCTGCACGCACAGCGTTTGATACGGAGTGATGCGTGACGGAACAGATTGAACCTTTTCTCACGAGCACCGTCCCCGGCATCGGCGGACGGATCCGCACCACACCGGAAGATTTTCAGGTCGAGGAACGGCCGCTGTATCTTCCCTGCGGGGAAGGAGAACATCTGTACGTCAAGATCACCAAGCGGGGGCTCTCCACACCGGACCTTGTCCGCCGCCTCTCGTCTACGCTGGGCGCGAAGGCTCAGGCTATCGGCGTGGCTGGATTGAAGGATGCACGAGCTGTCACCACTCAGATGGTGTCTCTGCTGGGGGTCAATCCGGAGCAGGTGTCTCGTCTTAAGATCGACGATCAGATTCTGAACGTGGAAGTTCTCGCGCGCCATCGCAATCGGCTGCGAACCGGACACCATGCCGGGAACCATTTCCGGTTAGTCATCCGCGAAGTCGCCGGTCATGCCGCTGAAACGGTGCCGGCCGTCCTTGGCCAACTCAGCAAGCGCGGAGTCCCGAACTACTTCGGGCCGCAGCGACAGGGAAAGAGCGGAGACAATTACCAGATCGGCACCGCCTTGCTGAACGATCCGCATCGGCGCAAGAAGATGAACCGGGCCAAACGCATCTGGTATCTCAATACCTATCAGGCCTTTCTGTTCAATCGCATACTTGCCCGGCGCCTCGATGACATCGATCGCATCTTTGTCGGCGACTGGGCAACAAAGTTGGAAAACGGCGCCTGTTTCCAAGTCGAGGATGCCGAAAAAGAACAGCCGCGAGTAGATCGTTTCGAGATCAGTCCGACGGGGATTTTATTCGGCTCACGGGTGTCGTGGGCCAGTGGCGAGCCGGGACGGATTGAGGAAGCCGTCATTGCGGAAGCAGGCACGACGCGGGACGCTCTTGTCACAGCGGCGAAGGCTTGCGGCTTCCGCGGCGAACGCCGGGCGCTGAGGGTTCCACTAGTGGAGCTCGACTGGTCGCTGAACGGTTCGGTCCTCACCCTGGCGTTTGCCCTCCCTCCGGGCTCATACGCTACGAGCGTGTTGCGCGAATTGATGAAGGACAAGTAGCGATGCATGTTAATATTGCCAAAGAAAGGTGCAGGCGTCAGGACGATGAGAGAGCATTCATTCTTCCAAGAGGGAGAAGATGGTCAGGATCGCGATCGGCCGAGATCTCCAGCACGCGGCGCGCTGCCGGCCGATCCTCAGATCGTGCATCTTCCAAATCTGTATTGCGGTGGTCGTTTCAGTTGTGCCTGAGGCAATCGCTGCTGATCTCCCAGACCAAAATCGAAAGCCCGCCGTTTCTCGCGACGTTTATTACAAGACTGAGGGCATTGTCTCAGGACCTGCCGCCCCTCGGCTGACCGATCAAGATTACCCCAGGCTGAGCGAAATTCCAGCTCTACAGGAGAGCCGACTGGTTATTTGGGTGCTTGCCCAACAGCACAACTACTGGGGTGCCTTTGTCTTCGGAGTGTTGGTCTTGGTTGTTCTACTAGAGATCAGCTCAATGATGGTGCGCACAGGTGAATCAACCCAACGATACGATAGTTATGCGTATGAAATGATATGGCTGCTTGTGCTGGCTCTTTCTGTAGCTGCGGCCCTCGGTGGCCTGCTCTTGTTCGGCTTGTTGGCATTGTACCCAGACCTCACACGGTATTTAGCCAGTGTGTTTCGCCCGTTCTTCCTCGGCTATGGCGTCGTGTTGGTCCTGTTCAACGCCGTGGTTTATCTATACTATTCAACATGGCAACGCATGAGTGCAGGGTTGCCCAAATGGGCTCATGCCAGCCTCGGAGTTCTCGCTTGCAGTCTCGGAACACTGCTTGTGTTGATCTCCAATGCCTGGGGAAGCTTCATGCTCTCCCCGGCAGGGGTGGATCAGTATGGACGGTCTCTAGGGAACTATTGGCAGGTGCTGCATACGGCGACCTGGAATCCGCTGAACGTCCACCGGATCGCCGGTCATATCGTATTTGGTGCCGCAGTCATCTCAGCCTATGCCACCTATCGAGCGATGACCGAGAAAGCACGCGAGGAGCAGGTGCGCTACGACAGGATGGCGTATATGGCTGCCCTCGCAACGATGTTTGTTCTGTTCACGTTCCAGTTTGGTGGTTCTTGGCTGATGCGAGAGATTTACGGCTACAACCAGGCAATGGGAATCACGTTGCTTGGGGGGCTGCTTGCGTGGCTCGGCATTGTCCTCGCAGTACTATTCGGATCGCTGTTTCTTGGGATCAACTATTATCTCTGGTAACGAATAAATGCGGAAGATGACGGGGTGCGCTATAGGCGCTATGCGAAATATGTGTTTCTGACTTTGGCTGTGTGTATGGCTGTATATATCACGCCGCATACTTTGGTCATGACCCCACGAGAACTTTTGCAAATGGGTGGTCAACAGCATCAGGTCCTGGGGAATTATGGGGTTGAGTCGTCAAAGAACGCGGCCATCAGTATCATGATGGTCACCACGATGTGGTCCTTTGTCTTGTGGGGAAAAAGCAGGTTTCGAAATACCTCTCGTTCGATTGATCGTTTCATAGCTGTGGCCTTCTTGGCTGGCGCAGCGAATATTCTCTGGCTCGGGATCTATGGATATTACATTCCTGCCAACGTCCGTGTTGGACTTTCGGTTCCCTATGGTGGTGACAACCCTTAGTCTCGTTGTTTTGAGCGGCGTGGTTTTTCGAAGATTCTCGCAGGCTGGGGCTAGAGATCATCAAGCTTGGGAAAGTATCTCGGGGAGAGGATATTACGTCCTATTCTTTCTGGCATTTGTGGTCACCTGGATCATGGGGCTGGGCGGGAACGTCGATCATCGCTTCGTTTGTTCTGGCACATCAATGAGATCATGCGTGACAACTCACCCTGGGCCTTTACGCACACCGTCGGCTTTGCGGCGAACGTGATCACCATGAACGCCATCATCTTCTGGTTGGGATTGCTGCTGCTCGTATGGATGACTAAGTTGGGGAAGGACCGTTTGAAAGGAACGCCTTCCGCAGAGTAAAAACATTGCCATGACCACTGCGCAGGAAACGGTCCTCATTAGCGGGCACATTATCGATTCTCTGCTGTTGGCCAAGGTCCTGGACATCATCCTGATGATGGGAGGGACTTTCGACCTGGAGGATGTTCACATTGGAAAGACGCGGGAGGAACCCTCGCACGCCCACATCGTCATCCGCGCGGCGTCGAAGGCAGTCCTGGACGACATTCTCAAGGCGATTCAACC
>JACPZN010000010.1 GCA_016195505.1 Nitrospirota bacterium
ACCAGGGAACTTATTATCCAAATCATGGGTGAATGATCATGGTGAAACAGGGAGTCGTATCCGCGGCACTCTTGCTCATCAGCCTCTGGCCCACCTTGTCGAGGGCGGAGTGGGGGAAGCCGTTGGGTGGGACCTACGATGGGCCTGAAGGGAAGCCGCGCATCGTCACGCCATCACCCGTCGAGTTGGGCGCCGATGAGCGGGCCACGATGTCGGTATTCGAGCAGGCGACGAAATCCGTGGTCTTCATCGCGAATACGGCGATTCAACGAGACCCCTGGTCGTTGAATCTCTTTGAAGCCCCGCAAGGGTCCGGATCGGGATTCGTCTGGAATAAGCAGGGGCACATCGTCACAAATTTTCATGTCGTCTACGGAGCCAATTCGATCACCGTCACCCTGGCGGACCGGACGGAACATAAGGCCACGCTGATCGGCGCGGATCCCGACCACGATGTAGCGGTGCTGCAGATTCGTGTGCCTGAAGAGAGGCTGCCGCCGCTCTCGGTCGGGACGTCACATGATCTGCGCGTCGGGCAAAAAGTGCTGGCGATCGGGAATCCATTCGGCCTCGATCACACACTGACGACCGGTGTGGTGAGTGCCTTGGGCCGGACGATCAAGTCCTTGTCGAACAGGACGATTGAAGGGGTCATTCAGACCGATGCCGCCATCAATCCGGGAAACTCCGGTGGACCGTTGCTCGATAGCGCTGGTCGATTGATTGGCGTGAATACGCAGATCGTCAGTCCGAGCGGGGCCTTCGCCGGTATCGGCTTTGCCGTGCCGGTGGACACGGTTAATCGCATCGTCCCGGAGTTGATTAAGCATAATGGATGTGATGGAGCGCCACAAAGTCAATGATCGCGTCACGGTCGAGATCTTGCGGGGGGACCGCCACGAACGTGTATCCGTGACCCTCCAAGCCATTAATTGAATGGCGGTGATACACGGCAATCCATGAGGCCACTATGGTAGGATCACCCATCTGTTGTGCATGGAGGACCACCGATGAGTGACCGCAGACCCACTAAATCACAGGATTCAGACCCCAATGGAGAGACGGAGGATGGCGTGAATCCGTCGATGCCTATGGGAACTGACCCACTCGATCTCATTGAGCAATGTCTCGCCTCGTTCCCCGACAGCGACCCGCGGCAGAAGATTCTCTACAAGTTGCGTCACGCCGTGATCCTCGGGCAAGCGGCGCAACAGCAGCGCGAGGTTGAATTCAAGAAAGTTGCCGACGTCATTGCGAAGCTCACGGCGCCGGCGAATCGGGTCGGTACGCTGCTTGAGGTGCCGGGTGAAGGGCTCGCTCGGATTTTGGTGGGGGGTGCTGAGTATTATGCCGCGGTCGATCCTCGGGTGCAGGCTGCGGAGTTAAAGATCGGCGCCCAGATTTTGGTCAATGAAGCCTATGCGGTGATCAGGATATTGGGTTATGACCGCCATGGGCCCGTGTTGAAAGTGGCGGAAGCGTTGGCAGATGGGCGGCTTCGTTTCGAGCAGGAAATGGGACGGCAGGTACTCATCCTCCAACGATCGAGCGATCTTATCGGCGTAGACCTGAAAGCCGGGGATGAGGTGCGTATCGAACCGAGCCTTCACGTGGCAATCGATAAGTTGGAAGACCGTCAAGCCAAGTCCCATTTGCTGGATGAGGTTCCCACGGTGACATGGGAGCAAATCGGCGGGCAAACGGAGGCGATTTCGGCTACTCAGAAGGCGATCGAGTATCCCTTGCTCCATACGGAGACATTTCAACGCTTCAAGTTCACGCAACCGAAAGGTTTTTTATTGTATGGCCCTCCCGGCTGCGGAAAGACCTTGATCGGACAAGCGGCAGCCGCCAGTCTTGCAAAACTGGTAGGAGCGTCAGTCCAGGGTGCGTCTGGTGCGGAGGGGGGGAGACCATCGGTGACTCGCGGGGCGTTTCTCCATGTCAAGGGGCCGGAGATTTTGAATATGTGGCTGGGAGAATCGGAGCGGATGGTCCGGGATCTTTTTGCCCAGGCTCGCGCCCGCCGGAACGAGGGGGCGCTGCCCTTTATCTTTATCGACGAGGCGGAATCGGTGCTCGGCACGAGGAGGGCGTCTCGTTCATTCAACATCTCCAGTACCTTGGTGCCCATGTTCTGTTCCGAGATGGACGGAATCGAGTCGTTGCACGATGTGGTGATCATTCTGGCGTCGAACCGGCCTGACCTGATCGATCCGGCGGTGCTGCGACCGGGGCGTATCGATCGCAAGATCAAAGTGAGCCGTCCGAATCGTGATTCGGCGGCTGCAATTCTGAACGTGTACTTGACAGATGATCTGCCTCTGGACCGGCAATGGATTGACCAGCATGGCGGAGATCGGAAGAAGGCCTGTGGCGACCTCGTCGAACATGCGCTCTCCGCGATCTTTTCGCGCACCGATGAGAATCGGCTCCTGTCGATCAGGCTCCGAAGCGGACAGAATAAGGTCCTCTACCGAAGCGATTTGATC
>JACPZN010000071.1 GCA_016195505.1 Nitrospirota bacterium
CGCCACCATTGCGGCGATGGTCTTTGGCTCGCTCGTCACAACAACTAGGGTCGTGGATGCCGGGCGGGAGCAAGCGGCAAGGGAGCAAATGGTCAGAAGAATTCTGCGCGTCATGGCCGATGAGGTATCGCTCAGCAAGCGCGACAACGCGTTCCCCTGGGTAGGGGTGAATGGCACACAGGAAGGGCAGCCGGCAGATACCCTGGCCTTCCTCGCTATGAGTGATGGGCTGGGTGTCTCGGCGGTGAAAGAAAGCGAGACTGTTCGGGTGGTCTACACGCGTGACCGTGACCGTCTGATTCGGTTTGTGCGTCGGAACCTCTACGGGCTCACCGATGAGTCACTGGATCAAGTGGAGTTGGTGAATGGCGTGAAGGGGTTCAATGTCCGGTATTTCGATGCCCAGGGACTCGTATGGACAGACGAATGGCTCACCGGCAGTAAAATGCCTAAAGCGCTGTTGTTAGAAGTAACGTTTCAGCTTCCTGATGCCGACCCCTGGACGGTGCGGGAGTGGATCACGATCGGAACATCGTAATGACTGTGAAATGGCCCGACGAGTGGAAGGAGATCCTTGCCTGGACCGTGGGCGGGGTCTGTGTTTTGGTCCTGTGTATGATGGCCACCTTCCCCTTTGGAGCGCTACACGCGCGACTCGTCGCGGAACTGAATCGAGCAACCGGCATGGAAGTCCGAGTCGCGGACTGGGCGGTAGGGTTACCGCTCGGCCTTGAGTGGCGGAACATCACCCTGTCGAAACCGGACTGGGGACCGATCCAGCTCGCGTTCCTGCAAACCAAGGTGGGGATCGTGAAGGGTCTGAGCGGCGGGCTTGGGCTTGACGTCGTGGTCCATCTGGATGAGGCTTCTCCCAATGCGGGCCTTGCAAAAGGAACTCTCACGGCCTCGTCGTTTTCCTTGGCAGGACCTGTGGCTGTGAAAGGACAACTTCAGCAAGTGGATCTCTCAAAGGTTCTCCGCCGGTACGTCAGCCACGGGGTACTGAACGGAGATTTCTCCCATCGAGTCGACTCGGGCCAGGCGACGGTCAGCGCGATGAAGGGTGAAGGGACATGGAAGGCCGACGCGACGGATTTGGCCATCGATCAGATTCCCCTAGGGAACGGGCGGACATTGTCGCTGGCCTTTAATAAGGTCTCTGCGGGGCTTGTATGTCGAGACATCGTTTGTGATATCACGGAGTTGAAGGGCGATGGGATCGATGGGTCGTTCACGGGAGAAGGGAAAATCACGATACAGCAGCCGTTACAGAACACCCAATTGGCCCTGACCGTGACGGTGGTCCCCGGTGTCGGCTTTACCTCCAAGGCAAATACCCTAGGTCTCCCTCCCCTGCCCCCAGGAACGCCCATGACAGTAAAAGTGGTGGGGACATTGGCACAGGCACGGATCGCATTGTAAAGTACAGCTTCCACAGGAGGACTTGACAAGAAGCATGGCGATCGTTACTGAATGTGTGGGGCTCGATATCGGGCAGACGGGGCTGAAGGCCGTCCGCTTTCGCCGCCGCTTGAGCGGGCGCGAGACGATCGACTACTTTCAACACCCGATGCCTTTCGCACGCCCGGAAGATCTGGAGCCAGCCCGGCGCGTGCAGTCTCTCCGGGGTTTTCTCTGGCAACATGGACTCTACGCAACAGATCGGCTTGTGACCGCAATCCCCTGCCAGGATCTCTTTGTAAGAACCCTTTCGTTCCCCTTCAAGGATTCCACGAAGTTGGCCCAAGTTGTTCCCTTTGAAGTCGAGAATCTCGTGCCGATGCCGCTGGAAGATTTGGCCATCGGCAGTCTCGTCTTGCCGCCTGGCATGACCTCCGAGGGAGCGCCTCGTGAGAGTAAGGGTTCAGATGTGCTGGTGACCGCCGCGCCGAAGGATAAGGTAGCCGAGCATCTCCGCTTTTTGGCGCAGGCTGATGTGGAGCCGTCGGCTATCAATGTCGATGCCATGGCGCTCTTCTCCGTGACGCAGTATCTGCGAGAAGAAGGCGCCCACGTTCCACACGATCTCGCCATCATCGATGTGGGTGCCTCGAAGACGACGCTCTGCTTGGTGCATGAGGGACGGCCGGTGGTGCTGCGGACGATATTGTGGGGCGGCAATCATCTGACTCACGCATTGGCCGTTCGGCATGCCTGCAGCTTCGCGGAGGCCGAGCGACGCAAGCGAGGCATGGCGGTGGAACAGGTGGAAGCCTGGCTGGAGCCGCTCTTGAGAGAGCTGCGCGTCACGATGCAGGCCTATGAAGGGCCCGAACGAGGCCGCTTGACCCATTGCTGGGTGTCGGGAGGCGGATCCAAGCTGCGCGAGATCGGCGGATTTGTGGCTCGTCAATTGGGCCTCTATCCCGTCGGGCCCCGTCAGGGATTCGGAGCCAACAGCCCGCGCGCCTTTTCGATTGCGTTCGGGTTGGCCATTCACCCGAAGATCATCAAGCCGCGCTGGCGCTTCAAACCCTCGCCGATCGGGCTGGCGCTCGATCTCAAAGGCGTCACCGATGCCGCTGCTCCGAAGTCGGACACCTCCAAACAGGATCGCCGCTTGGCGATCGGCGTCGCTCTCGCCATCGGGCTCCTTGCGGTAGCGGATTTCTCGATCCATCTCCTCTTACAAGATCAGCGTATGGCTCGGCTGAAAGCAACCTTGCAGAAACAATACGAACAGTCTTTCGGAGCCGGCGCCGCTCCCGGTGAGGAACTCGATCAGGCACGGTATCGCGTGGTGCAGGTGGAGAAGGCACTCGCCGTCGTCGATAGTGCGCAAGGGAAAGTCCTGTCGACGCTGTCTACCTTCGTCAAGCAGTTGCCGGTGGGGACAGCGGTTAAAGTGCGTGAACTCACGGTGGATGGAAAAGTGATCCTCATGGAGGGCGAGACGACCTCCTTCGACGCAGTGGAGAAAATCAAACAAACATTTGCGGCGAGCCCTCAGTTTCAAGAAGTGTCGGTCATGGAAACTCGCGTAGGGGCGACGCCCAACCAAGTGGTCTTTCGGATGACAGTCACGGTGCACCAGCCATGATGCAGCCCCTTCATGAGCGATGGCAGCAGATGTCTCAGCGTGAACGTTCCATCGTTCTCGTGGGCGGGATCGTGGTCGGGCTCAGCCTGCTCTTTGTGCTGGTCGTCGATCCTCTCATGGCCAAACTCGATCGCTTGGAGCGGCAGGCCGTTCGGAAGCAAAAAGACATCAACGAATTGGCTCAGTTGACTCAGCAGTACGCGACCAAGCTGAATCGATTGACCAAAGCCGAGAATCGCATGCCACCGCCAGACAGCCAGTTCTCTCTGCTGACCTTTATGGAAGAAGCAGCGACCAAGGCCGGCGTGCGTGATTGGATTACCGGCATGCAGCCGCAAGTGCAATCGCTGTCGCAGGGCTATCAAGAGACGGCGGTGGACCTGCGGCTGGAAGGCGTGCAATTGCCTGAATTGCTGGCGTTGCTCGTGGCGATCGATCAAGCCCCGTATGATCTCCAAGTTCGCCACCTGCAAATCCGTCCCAAGTTTGACAATCCCATCTATCTCAACACGACCGTCCGGGTCTTGAGCTATGCGAAAGGCTGATGAACAGGGCGTCGCGCTGCTTCTGGCGCTTCTGGTTCTGACGCTTCTGGTCGCGCTCATCCTCGAATTCGACGCCGAAGCGCGCCGCGAGTATCGCGAGGCGGCTGCCTTCCGGGACAACTTTAAAGCCAGCATGCTGACGCGCGCCGCCGTGCAGGCGGCCCGCGCCGTCCTCCAGCAAGACTTCCTGCGTGACAAGCAGACCGGTGAATTCTTCGATGGCCCCTCCGATCTCTGGGCCATGCCGATCAAGAATTATGCGATCGGCGATGGGCTGCTGAGTGCGCAGATCGAGGACGAGCGGGGGAAGCTTAATCTCAATGACCTGGCTGCCACTGGGGGCGACGCACTTCAGCAGAAAACGAAAATTGAGCGTGTCCGGCGGCTGTTTGAACTTCTCCAACTCAGCCCGGATCTGGTAGATGCACTGGTCGACTGGGTGGATCAGGATGAAAATCCGCAACCGGCTGGCGCGGAAAGCTTGTACTACCAATCACAGAAGCCACCCTATCGATCGGCGAACAGCGTACTTCCTGCGCTGGGGGATCTTCGCTTGGTGAAGGGGTTTACCCCCGAGATTATCGATCGGCTTTCACGCTACGTGACGGTCTATCCAGTGGAAGGCGGTGCGCTGGTGAATCTCAACACGGCGGACCCTCTCGTAATCCAAGCCCTCGATCCGGCTATTACGCAGACAATGGCAGAGGAGATCGTGCAAGGGCGGCCGTTTAAGACGAAACCAGATCTTGACCGGATTGGCAGTTTTCAGGAAATCGGCGCCCGTATTCGAGCCGATTATGACGTGAAATCGGAATATTTCTCCGCTCGCCTGGCCATTACAGTCAATGAATCAACGAAGTCGGCTCTCGCCGTGTTGCAACGAGACGCGAAGAAGGGCGAGAGCAGCGTGAAGTATTTGCGGGTCTATTGATTAATAGGCGCTACTCGCGTTCTATCATCCTCCAACCCCGTTCTCGCATACAGCGCTCAGTTGCATTGATGACAAGAAGCTTATCTCCCTGCTGGAGCTTGGGATCACCCAACACCATGCCCTGGCATCGGGAATATTCATTTCCATACTCGGACGAGGGCTTTTGAGGGTGGACCCACTCGGTTGAAGAACAGCCCATCAGGAACGCGAGCGTCAGGACTACCGAGGTGGTGCACAGTACTTTCATGATTTCTCTCCAGGTTGGGTGTAGAAGTTGCGCGAAGATAGTGCGAGAACAGGAACGGCGTCAAGAGCCCATGGGATTATGAAATGGTTGGTCTGGTCTATGCGGTCTA
>JACPZN010000074.1 GCA_016195505.1 Nitrospirota bacterium
GATCTGACTGACATCGCTAGCACCGTAGTGATGATGATCTTGAAAGATCGTCTCGCCCAGCACTTCGCCCCCTAGTGACGCAACGGATCGGCGGAACGATTCGCTATTCCCAATGCCGCTCACCAACCAGGTCTTTTTCCTGCGACACCATTCCAACGGTTGTTTCTCTTCCGATAACACCCCAACAATGGACTCGGGCTTGAATACCACTTCGATCATATCTTCGGATAGAAGATGAATCACATGCAATCGGCCGCAAATGGCTTCCACCTCCTCTTTCGCATCAGCCCTTGTGATCACAACTGCGCTCGCACGCTCAAGACTATGCAAAGGTTCTCGTAACCGGCCGGCCGGAAGCAGCGCATCGAGCCCCGTCACATCGGTGGCATCGAGCAGCACCAGATCAACATCACGATGGAGCGCCCGATGCTGAAATCCATCATCGAGAATCAGGCAATCGACGCGATGCTGCTCCAGCACCCACCGGCCGAGCGCCGCACGATCGGTCCCTACCGCAACAATTGCCCGCGGACAGCGGCGCGCGATGAGAAACGGCTCATCTCCTGCTTGAGAGGACCCCACCAGAATTCGTGACCCATTCGACACAAGAAGTTGCGGCGCCTTGCTCGTCCGTTTATACCCACGGCTTAAGATGGCCACCCGCTGTCCCTTCGCTTGCAACCATTCCGTCAAGAGAATCACAAGCGGCGTCTTGCCGGTTCCTCCAACGGTTAGATTTCCCACACTCACTACACGGCAGGGCAACCGTGAGGAGGTAAGCCATCCTTGTCGATAACACCACGACCGAAATCGGACGATCAGGCCGTACAAGAAAGCAACGCCGTAGAACCCCTTTTTAACCGGCTGTCCCGGCTCCAAAAACGCCATCTTAAGGCCTTGCCATGGCCGGTCCTGACGCCGCCTCGACGAGCCGGCTGGAACGTGATGGAGCTGAGGTGAGATATGATTCAATCCATTCCAGGCTCCGGCTTAGCGCGCCTTGGTTGGCCGACACGACATGCCGTGCAGCCTGCCCCGCTGTCTCGCAGGCCTCCCCATTGACTAACCATTCACTCAGGTAGCTGACCATGTCTTCTACCCCAGTGACTCGACAGCCTCCCCCTGACTCATGCAACAACGTCGCAACCTCGGCACAGTGGTCCGTGTAGGGTCCAAACATGACCGGCTTTCCCCAGACCGCCGGCTCCAATAAATTGTGGCCGCCGACGGGCACCAGAGTTCCCCCTACGAAAGCCACCGTCGCTTCACGATATGCGCGGGCCAATTCTCCTCTCGTGTCCAAGATGATGACACGGGGACCTGCCGCCGCTTCCCGAATTTGGCTCCTGCGTTGCGTGATGAATCCGGCTTCCCGAATCATCGCCTCAACCCGATCCACTCGTTCGATATGCCGAGGCGCCAACATCAACACGACTGAAGGATGTGTCCTTACGACTTGCCCATAGGCCGATACCAAGAGTTCTTCTTCTCCGGCATGGGTGCTGCCGGCCAGGAACAGCTGCTCCTGTCCAGCCAATCCGAAGCTCTCCCGCAGCGACACCTCGCCTTGAATGTCTGGCAGGGGCTGATCGAACTTGATATTGCCGGTGGTATGGACCAGCGCTGGCTCGGCCCCCAGCGCTACAATACGCTGCCGGTCTCGGTCTGATTGCATCAAACACAACGTCAATGACTGGAGAACCGATCGGTAAAAGGAACGGATCACTCCAATGTCCTGACGGCGAAACGAACGGGTAGACAACCTCCCATTTACAAGAATGGTCGGCACCCCTCGGTCTCGCAATGCCCAGAGCAGATTCGGCCACAACTCGGTCTCGACAAAGAGATAAAGCATGGGTCGCAAACTTTGAATCATGCTCGCGACCGCCCAGGAAAAATCAAGCGGAGCATATCGATGTTCGGCAATGCCCGCCAATCGTTGTTCAACAGCCTCGCGGCCGGTCTCGGTCACTGTTGTGACGATATACCGATACTCGGGATGGCGACCGTGCAATGCCTTTACAAGCGGCGCTGCGGCCACGACTTCCCCAAGCGAAACGGCATGAACCCATACGATTGGTTGATCTGGTTTATTTTGTTTGGTTGGTTGGTCTGGTTTATTTCGCCCGAAAAAACCAAACCAACGAGACAAACCAAATGAACCGCTTTCCAACCCGAGCCGTTGCGGCAATCCCGGTCGGCAGCGCGGTTTGGCCAACAGCACACACACCACGACAGGAGCAGCTAAAAGAAGGAGGCTATTATAGAGGAATCGCCACATGGCTTTGCGCGTTAGACGTGAGGCGGGAACGACACGCCCGGCCCCCCTTACGCCCCACGTTTTACGGCCTCTTCCGCCTGCTTCGTCAGTCGGTTCAGGACTGTCTCGAGTTCCAGGCGGGTCGTTTCGAGTGAGGTGTCGTCGGCCCCA
>JACPZN010000075.1 GCA_016195505.1 Nitrospirota bacterium
GATCAACTGCGCTTCGAAATTGATGTACTCAATAAACGTCCGCCGTTCTGGAAGATGCAAGGGAAAGCGTTTGTCGACAACGAAGTGGTATGCGAGGCCGTCGTGACGGCCATGGTCACCGAAGAAAAAGCCGTGAAGGGTGATGTGTGATGGGTGACGAGTTTTGACGGGAGAGTGGTCGAGCGCAACCCATCACCCATCACTGGAGGTTAAGTGTGAAGATTCATCCAACAGCGATTGTCCATCCTAAGGCGAGTCTTGCCGATGACGTGGAGGTCGGGCCGTTCTGCCTGATCGGTGAACATGTCACGATCGGCAAGGGAACCAGATTGTTATCCCATGTGATGGTCGACGGATGGACGGAGATCGGTGAACGGAACGAGGTGCATCCCTTTGCCTCGATAGGCGGACCGCCTCAGCACCTCGGGTATAAGGGTGAACCGACCAAGGTGATCATCGGTCATGACAACGTCATTCGCGAGTATGTCACGGTCAACCGTGCAACCGTACAAGGCGGAGGGGTGACGTCGCTCGGGTCCAAGAGTATTCTCATGGCCTATGTCCATGTGGCGCATGATTGTCGGCTCGGAAGTTACCTCATCATGGCCAATGCAGCCAGCTTGGCCGGGCACATCACGATCGGTGATCATGCGATTATCGGAGGCCTGACAGGCATCCACCAGTATGTCCGCGTCGGGGACTATGCGATGGTCGGAGGTTGCTGTGCCATTGGGCAGGATGTCCCACCGTTTATGCGGGCGGCTGGCGGCTATCGGGCGCATCTTTATGGGCTGAATTCGATTGGTCTTCAGCGGCATGGATTTTCAGGAGACCGCATAGCTGTGCTCAAGAAGGCCTATGATCTGTTATTTCGGGCAGGCCATCGGACCGCTGAAGCCATCAGATTGGCTAAGAAGGAGTTCAAAGGCCAGGCGGACGTTGCCAAAGTGCTTTCGTTCATGGAAGGGACCAAGCGAGGCATATCTCGCTCGGTGAGCATAGATTTAGAAATAGATCTGGAGGATACGGAACAGCCGACGTGAGCACCTTGCTACCAGTGCAGAATGGTCGAATCGGTCTCATTGCCGGAAACGGCCGGTTCCCGATCATTTTTGCGGATAACGCGCGTAGGCTGGGCCTCCATGTCACCGCCGTGGCGCATGAAGGGGAAACGGAACCGGAACTCGAGCGCCATGTTGACCGGATTCACTGGGTGAAGATCGGACAGCTGAACAAGCTGATCAATGCCTTCAAAGGTGATGGTGTTCGTCAAGCGGTGATGCTGGGCGGCATCAAGAAGACCCACGTGTACAGTGCCGTGCGTCCAGATTTCCGTGCGTTGGCTCTGGCGACACGCTTAGCCTTGTTGAAGGACGATGACATCTTGCGAGAGATCGCAGCTGAACTCGAACGAGAGGGCATCACGATTTGCGAGTCGACGTTCGGCCTCGAAGGGATTCTGGTTGAAGAAGGCCCATTGACGTCTCGACAACCGACCAAGAAGGAGTGGGACGACATCCGCTATGGTTGGGATGTGGCGCAGGAGATCGGACGCCTCGACATCGGCCAATGTGTGGTGATCAGAGACCGAGTCGTTGTGGCCGTGGAAGCGGTTGAAGGCACCGATGGAGCGATCAGGCGTGGCGGGGAATTGGCGAAAGAGGGAGCAGTTGTCGTCAAGCGAAGTAAGCCCCAGCATTCACGCATCGAGACATCAACAGATTATCAGATCAATAGATTCTCGAATTCTATGACCAAACTTCGTGCCGGCGTCGTCGGCGTCGGACATTTAGGGCAGCACCATGCACGGCTCTATACCGCGCTGCCGGACTCGATGCTCGTCGGCGTGACGGATCAGGATCTTGAACGGGCTCGGACTATCGCCGATCGGCACGGCGTGCAGGCATTCCTGAACCTTTCGGATCTCTTGAAACAGGTCGATGCAGTGAGCGTGGCCGTGCCCACGTCTGCTCACTACAACATCACCAAAGCTTGCCTCGACGCCGGAAAACACGTCCTGGTCGAAAAACCGATCGCCGTGACGCCTGCCGAGGCGCGAGAACTCGTGGGACTTGCGAAGGCCAAGGGATGCCGCCTTCAGGTCGGCCACAGTGAGCGGTTCAATCCCATTATGCAGATGATGCGCCCGCACATTCAGCGGCCAGCGTTTTTTGAATGTCACCGGCTGGGAACCTACAGCGAACGGGGAACCGATGTGGACGTCGTGCTGGACCTGATGATTCATGACCTCGACCTGGTCCTATCCTTCCATCCGGGGCCGGTTGAGGAGGTACGGGCTGCGGGGGTGCCGGTGCTCTCATCGACGATCGACATTGCCAATGCGCGTATTCAATTTCTGAGCGGGTGTGTCGCCAACTTGACGGCGAGCCGGGTCTCTCTCAATAAGATGCGGCGGATGCGCCTCTTTCAGCGTGACAGCTATGTGTCGATCGATTTCCAAACTCGCCAGGGGATGATCGGACGTCGGTCGACGGATCAGAGCCAGAGGCCCAAGATTACGATTGAAGAATTCAAGGGAAGTGACGGCGAGCCGCTGAAATTGCAACTCGAATCGTTCCTGCAGTCCATCCGAACGGGATCCTGTCCCGTGGTGTCGGGCGAAGACGGAGCGGCCGCGCTCGAGGTCGCGTATCAAGTGCTGGCAGCGATGAAGTCGTTTACCGATCGACACATCGGACAGATGGACAAAGGTCGAGGCTAAGGTTAAGCCCAAGCCTGAAGTGGAGCGAGGAGCGGGTAGCCCGTCTGACCTTAACCGCAATCTCAGCCTGTTCTCAAGATCATGCCACGTATTCTGATCATCACCGGCGAGGCCTCTGGCGATCTCCACGGGGCCAATCTTGCCAGAGCGCTGAAAGCACATGACCCACAGGTCTCGCTATCCGGCATCGGAGGAGCTGCGATGGAGGCAGCCGGTGTGCGGTTGGTGCGAGAAATGGGGCGGTTTGACGTCATCGGCATGGTCGGCCCGTTGGCATTTGCGGCAATCATTCAACGGTTTTTCGCCATGCGGCGATTGTTCAGGGCCGAATCCTGGGACGCGGTCGTCTTTATCGACCACCCGGGTTTGAACCTACGTTACGCCTATTTCGCCAAGGCAGCCGGACTACGGGTGTTCTATTATATTGCGCCGCAGATTTGGGCTTGGAGGCCTGGGCGGATTTACTGGATTAAGAAGCGAGTCGATCACGTCCTGGTGATTCTTCCTTTTGAGAAGGCCATTTATGACGAAGCGGGTATCCGGTGCACGTTCGTCGGCCACCCAATACTGGATGTAGTTGCGCCGCATTACGATCCAAAGAGTCTCCGCACGAGGTTCGGTCTTGCACCTGAAGGGCGCGTGATCGCGTTACTGCCAGGGAGTCGGACGCGAGAAGTGCGGGTTCTGCTGCCGATCCTCCTCGACGCAGCGGAGAAATTGGCGCACCGGGAGCCCGAAACGAAGTTTATCCTGGCGCAGGCCTCGACAATTCAGGATAATCTGTTGCAGCCGCTCTTGCGGCAGAGCGCAGTCCCCGTGACTGTCGTGAAAGAACAGGCCAGTGAGGTGATGGCCGTGTCGGATCTTGTGCTGGTGGCATCGGGCACGGCTACACTGCAAGCGGCTGTGGTGGGAACTCCCATGGTCTTGTTCTATCAAACGACGGCGCTGAACTTTTGGATTGCGAGCTTCTTCATTCGAGTCAAATGGATCGGGCTTGTGAATTTGGTGGCGGGCCGGTCGGTGGTGCCGGAGCTGATCCAACGCGAGGCGACCGGGCAGCGATTGTACGAAGAGGCCCTGCGGATCTTGGAAGACCGGTCGGTGTATGATGCAATGAAACAGAGCTTGGTAAAGGTGCGAGCCGCTTTGGGCGAACCCGGTGCTTCCAGCAGGGCAGCGGAGGTGGTGTTGGCGTCATGTCAGGAGTAGATCGATTCAAGCGTCTCATGCGGTATGTCTACCCATACCGGGGCCGATTTTTTGCGGCCTTCGTGTGTTCTGGTCTCGTTGCAATGCTGTCGGGGGCGTATGCGTGGCTCGTGCGGCCCGTCCTAGACGGAATCTTTATTGAGAAGAATGAGGGTTTGTTGTTGGCTTTGCCGCTGGCGCTATTGGGGGTGGCCGTATTGAAGGCCCTGTTCAGCTATGGGCAGACGTACTTGATGGCCTACGTCGGCAATCGGGTCGTCGCCGACATTCGGCAGGAGTTGTTCCAGCATCTCATGCGGCTGCCGGTCGGTTTTCACGATGGGAACACGTCGGGGCGTTTGGTCTCGCGGGTGGTCAACGATGTCGGTCTGATGGCGAATGCCGCATCGAGTGTCGTGAAGGATATTTTCCAGAATGGTCTCACGTTTCTCGCCATGGTGGGTGTGATCGTCTATCAGAACTGGAAACTGGCGGGGATTTCGGTCATTGTGATTCCGCTTTCGACGATGACGATGGTGCGAGTGGGGCAGCGACTGCGGAAACTGGCCACGAGCGGACAGGAGCAGATGGGCGACATGTCATCGACCCTTCAAGAGACACTTGCCGGCATCAGAATGGTGAAAGCGTTTGGACGAGAAGAAGCGGAGGCTGAGCGGTTCAGGGAGCGTAACCGCGCATTCCTGTCGACCACGCTGAAATCAAATCAAGTTTGGTCGATCGGGTCGTCGCACATGGAGATCATCGGGGTGATCGGCGTGGCTGCGATCATCTGGTACGGAGGCTATTTAGTCATCCATGGCACCATGACGCCCGGCGCGTTTTTTTCGTTTTTGGCGGCCATGTTCATGGCATACACCCCGATTAAGAAATTGTCGGGATCGAACAACCTGATTCAGCAGGCGCTGGCTGCAGCCGAACGGGTTTACGATGTGATGGATCTCGACACGGAACAGTCTCAGGATCACGGCACCGTGCCATTGACAGGGATCAGCCGCACGATCGAATTCCAGGGAGTCTCCTTGCGCTATGAGGGCCACACGGTTCCGGCGCTTGCCGGAATCGACCTCTCGATCCGGTCCGGTGAGCTCGTGGCCCTCGTTGGAAGCAGCGGAAGCGGAAAAACCACGCTCGTTAGTTTGTTGCCGCGGTTCTATGAACCCACGGCAGGGCAGATTCTCATAGATGGCACACCGCTGACCTCGTACGAGTTGCAATCGTTGAGAGCCCATATCGGGATCGTCTCACAGGAGATCGTGCTGTTTGACGACACGGTGAGGAACAACATTGCGTTCGGACGAATTGGAGCGGGCCATGCCGACGTCGAACAGGCCGCAAAGTTGGCCTATGCCCATGACTTTATTCTTCGTCTTCCCGAAGGATACGGCACGATCATCGGAGAGCGCGGAGTGAAACTGTCGGGAGGCGAACGGCAACGCCTGGCTATTGCGCGGGCCATCCTTCGTGACCCGCCCTTGTTGATTTTGGATGAGGCGACGTCAGCGTTGGATACCGAATCTGAACGGATCGTGCAACTGGCCTTGACCAATCTGATGAAGAATCGGACGACGCTGGTAATTGCGCACCGCCTCTCCACGATCCAGAATGCGGACCGAATCGTCGTATTGGATCGTGGGACTATTGCAGAAGTGGGGTCGCATGAGGAGCTGCTGCAACAGGACGGGCTGTATCGTCGTCTGCATGCCTTGCAGTTCCAGTCGGAAGAATTGGCCCATTGAAAACCATTTCGCGATCGAATCATTGTGGCCAGGGGTGACAGGAAGCAACTGAATCCATGAAAAATTCTTACTTGCAGAATTGCATGCCCAGCAGCTGATGATCCCGATCGGCTATCGGGGGACCGGCTCGCATGTGTTGATCAGCCAGCATGGCGATGGGGAAATCATTGCGCGCATCATTGCGCGGTTTGGCCATGAGGCGGTGCGTGGATCGAGCACACGCGGTGGGGTCAGCGCGCTTCGTACGCTGATCAAACTGGGCCGGTCCGGGGAGGATGTGGTTGTGACGCCCTATGGTCCCAAGGGGCCTCGGCAGGTTGCGAAACTCGGGGTGGTCCAGCTGGCCAAGGCGACGGGGCTCCCGATCGTGCCGCTGGCCTTTGCTTGCTCAAAAAAAAACTTTTTGCGAGCTGGGATCGCTACATGGTTCCGTATCCATTTTCCCGAGGCCTATTTCTCTAC
>JACPZN010000076.1 GCA_016195505.1 Nitrospirota bacterium
CCCGGCGCCCACGATGATCACTTCGCTCTCGATCAGCTGATCGAACTCTTTATAATATTCCCGAGCGATGTGTCGGGTAATGTCGCGTTCTCTTAGCGGCGCTGGACGTGGTTTGCTCATATGTAACTCCAATTTGCTCTCAGCTTACAGCCATCAGCTCAACGCAGACCGCTGTTTACTGAAAGTGAGCCTTATCGATAAATCTCGGAGCCGGTCTTTTTGAATTCTTCCGCTTTTTCTTTCATCCCGATTTGAATCGCTTGCTGTTCATCTACCTGCAACTGGGCGGCATAGTCCCGGACATCTTGCGTGATCTTCATGGAGCAGAAATGTGGCCCGCACATCGAACAGAAGTGCGAAACCTTCGCAGCGTTGTCCGGCAAGGTTTCATCGTGGAAGAGTTTGGCCGTCTCCGGATCGAGCGAAAGATGAAACTGGTCTTCCCATCGAAACTCAAATCGGGCTTTGGACAGCGCGTTGTCTCGGATCTGTGCGCCTGGATGGCCTTTCGCCAAATCGGCCGCATGGGCGGCAATTTTGTAGGTGATGACACCGGTCTTTACGTCTTCGCGGTCCGGCAAGCCCAAATGCTCTTTGGGGGTGACATAACAGAGCATAGCACAGCCGTACCAGCCGATCATCGCGGCGCCGATGCCGGAGGTGATGTGATCGTAGCCGGGGGCAATGTCGGTGGTCAGCGGTCCAAGTGTATAGAACGGCGCTTCATGACAGGCTTTCAGCTGCTTCTCCATGTTGACCTGAATCAAATGCATGGGAACGTGGCCGGGCCCTTCAATCATGACCTGCACGTCATGCCTCCAGGCGATCTTAGTCAATTCACCCAATGTGTCGAGTTCGGCGAACTGCGCTTCATCGTTCGCGTCGGCGATCGAGCCGGGGCGGAGACCGTCGCCCAGGCTGAAGGCCACGTCGTAGGCTTTCATGATGTCGCAGATTTCTTCGAAGTGGCTGTAGGCAAAGTTTTCTTGATGATGGGCCAGGCACCACTTGGCGTGGATCGAGCCGCCGCGGGACACGATGCCGGTCATCCGGGAGGCAGTCATAGGCACATAGGCAAGCCGCACCCCGGCGTGGATGGTGAAGTAGTCCACGCCCTGCTCAGCCTGTTCAATCAATGTATCACGGAAGATTTCCCAGGTGAGGTCTTCCGCTTTGCCGTTCACTTTTTCGAGGGCCTGGTAGATAGGCACCGTCCCGATCGGAACCGGCGAATTGCGAATGATCCACTCGCGTGTTTCGTGGATGTTCTTTCCGGTTGAGAGGTCCATGACCGTGTCGGCCCCCCAGCGGATCGACCAGATCATTTTCTCAACTTCTTCTTCGATGGATGAGGCGACGGCGGAATTGCCGATGTTGGAGTTAATCTTCACCAGGAAGTTGCGGCCGATGATCATCGGTTCGCTCTCCGGGTGGTTGATGTTCGATGGGATAATCGCCCGTCCACGGGCCACTTCGTCACGCACGAACTCCGGCGTAATCACCGCCGGAATGCTGGCACCCCAGGCAAATCCTGGATGTTGCGCGATACCGCCGCCATGGCCGTTGTGCGAGGCCAATTCACTGGCGACTTCGCGCGATTGGTTCTCACGGATGGCGATGAATTCCATCTCCGGCGTGACGATTCCCTTTCGGGCGTAGTGCAACTGGGTAACGTTCCTGCCCGACTCCGCCCGCAACGGTTTGCGGATGTGTTGGAAGCGCAGGTCGGCCAGCTTGGGATCGGCGGCGCGCATGCGGCAGTAGGTGGATGTCACCTCCGGGAGTTCTTCGACATCCTGTCGATTGACCACCCATGGGCGCCGTAATGGGGCCAGGCCCGTGCGAACGTCAATCGTCACCAATGGGTCTGTGTAGGGGCCTGAGGTGTCATAGACAGTTACGGACTGGTTGATCGCCGAGCCTGATCCGTTCGTGGCCTTCGTCGGAGTCAAACTGATTTCTCGCATCGGCACACGGACACCGGATTGGATGCCGTCAACGTATACTTTTTGTGAGGCAGGGAAGGGTGTCGTGGTTAGTGGAGAAGACGGGACGCCATGTTCTTTCTTGATGACCGATCCGTTCGTACTTGTATGGATATCCATAGGGAAATCCTTTCTGCAGAATGCGCTATCAGCAATCAGGCTATAGTTCCTGGTCAGAGCGCTGATGGCTGAAACCTAATGGCTGACAGCGGCGGTGCTCCAGAAATAAAAAAGCCGCATCCCAAAAGCCGAGGTGCGGCTGAGCCCTCACAATGTCCGTTGTATTCCGGCTTCCCTACGCTGGTATTACCCAGGTCAGGTTGTGAGGGTCATCCGATCATTCGGACTCTCAGCCTCGGGGCTCCCCTAGCTATTACGGTGATCGTATACTTCATGACGAAGTGAAGTCAATTGGCTATTAGGCCTATCATCCTACAATCCATTGGGCCTCACGCTGGATGGGACTTCTTCCCGTAGGGACCTTCATTGATTGTGCAGGGGGGCTATCGTAGAATGACAGTCTCCATATTGGTCTGAGGAAATTGTGAAGACCATCGCGACGTTACCAAGGCCAATCACCGACTACCAGGCTCTGCCTGCGGAGGAACTGTTCCGCCGGACAGTCGCTGCCAAGCAGACGCTCGGCGAGCAGGTGATGGTCCTGGGCCACAACTATCAGCGAGACGAAGTGATTCAGCATGCAGATTTCCGAGGCGATTCGTTGTTGCTTTCGAAGCTGGCCGCCGAAAAATCCGAGCGGCCCTACATCGTTTTCTGCGGCGTGCATTTCATGGCCGAGACAGCAGACATACTCAGCCGATCCAACCAAACCGTGATTCTTCCCGACATGGCCGCCGGCTGTTCGATGGCGGATATGGCGGCGATTGAGCAAGTCGATCAATGTTGGGAAGCCTTGGGGCGCGTAATTCCAGTCGAAGAGGCGGTAATGCCGGCGGTGTATGTCAATTCTGCCGCGGTGCTGAAGGCCTTTTGCGGCGAACATGGTGGGATTACCTGCACTTCTTCCAATGCGAAGGCTGTTATCGAATGGTCTTGGGCGCGGCGTGAGAAAGTCCTCTTTTTCCCGGACGAGCATTTAGGGCGCAATACAGCGAACAGGATGGGCATCCCTCGCGAGCAGATGATTGTCTGGGACC
>JACPZN010000077.1 GCA_016195505.1 Nitrospirota bacterium
CCCGTATCACGTATGTCTACCACGTGAACAAAGGTCTTGCACGATCGCGCAATATCGGCATCGCACTCGCCTCAGGAGAGTACACGACTTTCTTAGATTCAGATGATGAGTATCGAGAACATCATCTGTCGGCCAGAATCCTGGCGATGGAGAACAACCCTTCGCTGGCGTTGATCCACGGAGGAATTGAGTATGTTGGCCCTGCCAAAAAACAGTACGCGCCTGATGCACAGCGGCCTGGCAAGAAGATCCACCTGAGCAAATGCTATGCAAGCGGGACATTCTTTGCCAGAACGTCTGTGTTCAAGACATTGAAAGGGTTCCGCAACCTCCCCTTTGCGGAGGATCTTGACTTCATTCGGCGAGCGCGCAAGAAGGGGTTGAAGATCGCGAAAGTGAAAGCGCTAACGTATCGCTACCGTGTTGATGCGGATCACCGGCTGTGCGATTTGTATGAACGGGGAGGTGAAAAAGCGATTTTTGAATTTCGAGGGCGCCGAGCAGGGTAACACGACGAGGCTTTCGGTGGCTCTTGATTTGTCGGTCCCGCTCGATCTTGTCGTGGGTAAGAAAAGATAGCATATTTCTGATTGGGCGAGAGCGATCACAGCGACTTAGGCTTCACACAGCTTGGCGAGGATCTGCTCAACGGAAGACCTGGCATACGGACCTCCTTTCGACTCGACCCTCACTGACAGGGTGGACCCATTTAAGGGGGCTCGGTCATTCCTCTAGTAAATGACGGCTGGTCGCTTGTCGTTAACAACCAACATCAACAGACGGCGTTTGAGAGGTCGTTCCGGATCCCGAGTGTATTGCCCGAGATCCTCTGAGATTTCAGTACGGCTCCAGGGGACTGAAATCTGTTGTCTCATGTGGGGTACGTGGGTCTCGATCGAAAGGTCCACTCGCATGGAATTGCATCCTGTTATTTCCGCACTCATGTCCTACTCGTCAAGGAAATGCACAGTCACCCGTTCCGCCGGATCAATCCATGGAACGATCTTCTTCACCTTTTCCTCATTGGTCATGCGCACCTCCTCTTTCTATCCTCCGCCTGTGCGGATTGAAAAAGCAGAGGGCGTGCCTGGACTCATCTGCAAGGCAGCAACCGAGGGGCATAGGGTGTGTCCAAGGTTTTCCGAGAACTTATGAGGGGAAATACGAGGAAGGGAAATTCAATGTGAGGCGTTCCAGGTCTCACTGGAACTTTAGCCTGTTGCAAAAGGCGACAGAGGAAACCTTGCATCACAGATATTCTCTACCGCTTCGGCGAACCAGAAGAGTTCACAGTCATCATGTTGTCGGAGGAAGGCGTGAGGCAATATTCTGTCACTGCGGATGGCATGTCTGATGCTTCTACAAAAGCCATGCTGCGATCCAAGCGACCAATTTTTACAGTCCAAAAGCATCAGGCCTCTCACCTCCATTACGATTTCCGACTGGAAATCGGCGGCGTGCTGAAGTCGTGGGCCATCCCAAAAGGCCCGTCGTTGGACCCATCGGTCAAGCGACTTGCCGTGGAAGTGGAGGACCACGATCTTGAATATGCGAACTTTGAAGGGGTCATCGAAGAAGGCCATTATGGAGCTGGGCCCGTGTTGGTGTGGGACAGAGGTTGGCTGGAACCCCTCGGCGCGAACCAGGGCCCTGCAGCACTGGCGAAGATGTTCCAGGCGGGCAAATTGGAAATGCGTCTGCAGGGACAACGGTTACGGGGCGGCTTCACCTTGGTGCGCATGAAAGACCGGCTGCGGCAGTGGCTGCTGATCAAACAGCGAGACAAGGAAGCTCGCCCCGGTCACGAGGTGGTGCAGGAATATGACACCTCGGTATTGTCCGATAGGACGATCGAAGACCTGGCAGCAGCCGTTGGAGCTGGAACGTTGGAGACGTACCGTTGTGGGTGAACGGAGCTCTGTTATGCAGAATAGCCGCCAATTCCACATCGATCAGGGACAACCAGGGGTCTCGATTGCAGGCACGAAGGAGCGACAGACCCTCCATTCCTGGAATGTGGTCGTCACCGCTAAGAATCATGAACAACGGCACCTGGCCAGGCTGGTGAAGCGGCTGGGCGATTTCTGGTGGACACCGTTTCTCGGGCTGTTGGTCGGGCGCGTGGAGGACCAAGAAGCCTTCTGTGAGCAATTACGCCGTCGCGAAGAGGAGAAGCCTGGATTTCTCCGCCCCTTGGCAAGGTTGATCCCGATCGATTGCACGTTTACCTTCCAGGTCGAGCACCTGCCGGCCCAACTTGAGCGAGCAGTCCTCGCCTACGCAGACCGGATCGACAGCGGCTCGTTCTATGTGCGGATCGAACGGCGAGGCCATCCGGGTGCCATTCATAGTCAGCCGCTGGAGCAGGAACTGGACCGAATGCTGATGGAGCACTTGCAAGAGCAGGGGGCGGCGCCGCGCATCGACTTCAAGGATCCAGATGCAATTGTGGCGGTTGAACTGATCGGGGACGAATGTGGAGTCGGATTGATCACCCGAACGATGCGGGAACGTTTCCCCTTCGTGAAGGTGCCGTAATCAAGAAGGGAGGAATGCATGACCGTACCGAAGCATCTGGAGGAAGCAGCGGCGAAGATGAAGGAGGCCACGTTCAGGATTGACGAGGCGCGCCGAAGTCCTGTGACCTGTGAGAACCAAAAGGTCTGGCTGGAGGCTTTGACGGATTATTGCCTGGCGCTCTCCGAAGTCCAGGCCTACTGCAATGAATCAGTGCACGAGAAACTACATGAGCTGGCCGGGCGCGTAGGCCTGCGGAAGTTTCCTGCCGGCAGCTAAACCGGCGCATGGTGATGCGGAGCGCGCGTTACCGTTTCTACTTCTTCTCTTCGATCACGGTCCGGTCGCGTAATCGTTTACGCAGCTCATCATAGGAGTCGGAGCGGATGATTTTTTCGAACTGACTCCTGTAATTTTTTACTAGACTCACTCCGTCCACGATGACGTCGTAGGCATGCCACCGGCCTTCCTTTAAGAAAAGGCGGTAATCCAGTGGGATCTCCACTTTGCCCGACCGTAATTCGGTCCGTACCTCAGCAAAGGTCCCTTCGATCCGTTCCGACAAGTACACCACCTGTTGCCCGCTATACCCTTCGATCTTTTCGGCGTATCGGTCGGAAAGAAAACTCTTGAAGAGCTCAACGAACTCCGTGCGTTCGACTTCCGTCAGCGGAGTCCAGTGGGCGGCCAATGACCGTTTCGACATCTCCCCGGACCACTTCGGTAGGAGATTCCGAGTCATGTGGTAACGCGGCGAACGTGGCGGAGCAGACGAGAATGATGACAAAGACGTCGAGAGCGACTACTGTGCCCGCACCCGCACAACTCCCATCCAAGACCGGCATCAGGTCTGCCGGCCTGTAATGGGGACGCGTCTTTCCGTGGCTCATCAATCCAGGACGAACGTCAGCTTCAGGTCCACGCGATACAAGGCGACCTTGCCGTTGTCGACCACCACATGTTGCTCCTTCACCCAAGCCGATTTGATGCCATGCACGGTCTTGGAGGCACGGGCAATGCCATTCACGATGGCATCTTCGAAACTCTTCGGCGATTCGGAACTAATCTCAATGACCTTGGCGACGGACATAGAACTCCTCCTTTCATTTGGCACTGAAATACTCTCTCACTTTCTCTTGGACTTGGGTGAGGCAGTCGGGGCAATACGTGTGGGTGAAGAGGAAATGTGCCGCAGATTCCTCGAACGTGCTTCGATATGCGTTCAGTGTGACCCACGATACGGGCTTCGGAGACTGTGCTGATTCATCGTCTCGAACCAACCCGCAGATACAGCAGACGGGAATGGGTTTCGCAGCCCCGCATATTTCTCTTCCTGGAAAAGAGATGGCCTGGGAAGCGTGCTGTAGAATTTTATATTCAGGAGACATCAGGTACCCCCTTTCCTCAGACTTTCGACTGATCCATGGTTCATGTTCTACAGAGTGGTGGGAGCAAGCGACATGCCGTGGGGCTGTGGCTAAGCAGATTCGATAGAGCCTTGATCGCACAAGGGGTTGACGCCGGTAAGGTAGAAGGGAGGAAGCTTCCCTTCTGTTTGGGTGACCAAGGGTGCCTCAACTGGGGGAATACGACTGTTGCAATAGGCAACAGCATCCCGATCGGTTCACTGCCGAGGGCCGGTCTCAGTACTGGACCTATGGCCGTTCGGGATGAACTCCCAGCGCTGCGACGTGATCATGAAGAGCGGCTGCGATCTGTCGATATCGATCAGCTCCGTGACTCGGTCCAGCGAGTGCGAGTGGGTTAAGGGCTTCGCCAAATACGATTCTGATTGGTCGTCGACGTGGCCACCAGGCGCCACGCGGGAGTGCGGCGAAGCTCCCCTCGACCCGGACCGGAATGGCTGGCACAGGATGTGCCGTTAAGATCAAGCCGATTCCTGGCTGAAACGGTTGGAGCGCTCCGTCCGGAGACCGTGATCCCTCGGGAAACCAAACTAGATTCTGGCCGCGCGCGAGTGCTGCCGCGCCTAGCGCAAGATTTGCCAGCGGGCGGCTGCTTTGGTCTATCGGCAAGACCCGAGTTGCACGGCTGACGAGGCGCATGATGGGAGTGCGAAACATAATACCGGTCCAGCCCCCCCAGTAGGTCTGGTTCAATGACCTGATGGGCAGGATCGCAAGAATGGCCG
Organism: Nitrospirota bacterium; assembly: GCA_016195505.1. Classification (GTDB taxonomy): domain Bacteria; phylum Nitrospirota; class Nitrospiria; order Nitrospirales; family Nitrospiraceae; genus Nitrospira_D. The sequence continues at coordinate 4,670 of JACPZN010000077.1, forward strand.
GTGGATCAAGCAGGCTGACATGATTGGGCGTCATCACCCAGGGACCTTGGGCGGGAACTCGCTCGATCCCGTAGACTTCAAGATTGAAGACCTTCCGCATGAGCAATCGGTCAAGTGCAAACAGAGTCGTCCCGAGTCCTTGCAGGAGCCAGCTCCGCGGCGTGAGCCAGCGCCGTTGTTGCGGATCTAATAGCTGGTCCGGCTTCGTGAGTTGTTCCGCCGGATCACCCACAGCGACGGTTGGCTGTTCGGCTTCGACGGCCTCGCGCAACAAATCCCTCACAGTCCCGATGCGCGCGATTGCTTCTTCGGGCAGGTCGACGCCGACGCGGTCACGCAGCTCCAGCGTTATCGTCATCCATTCCAGCGAGTCCAGGCCGAGTTCGAGCGCCATATTCGTGTCCGGCGTGAGCCGTACGGCGGGAAACCGGACGCTTAGCCAGTTCCATGTGTGCAACGCGACAGGATCCTCGAGCAATTGCCGGTCTTCCGGCGCCATCAGGTCGATAGGGATCGGTCTCGATTCGACCAGGGGCTTGTCGGTTCGCCCCGTGCCCGCTTTAAAGAGATCTTTCAGGTTGTGTCGCTGGGTCTTACCGAGCCGCGTCCGCGGTAAGGGATCGATGCTGAGGATGAAGTCAGTGAGACGACAATAGGAAGGGAGGAGGCGTAGGCGCGTTTCGATGTCGGCTCGAATCGATTGGGTCACGTTTTCGAGTTCGCCCCTGTGGATCGAGACGGCATGTGGAACGATGACACCGACCAAGCGGCCCTCGTGGGCGAGCACGCCCGACTCCCGGACCAAAGGAGCGCCATCCAGGATTTCCTCTACCCGTTCAGGCCAAATCTTTTCGCCGCCGGGCAAGGTGATGCGGGAGGAGGCGCGCCCGACCAGATGCAAGCACCCATCTTTATCGAAGAACCCCAGATCACCTGTTCTGAACCAGCCGTCCTGAGTGAAGGCTTCGACTGTCGTGCCCTGCAGATGCAGATAACCGGCAAACACATTGGGACCTTGAGCTTGGATTTCACCCTGGCCGGCATCCGCATCGGAATCCGCAATGCGGACGCGGACGTCAGGGAGCGGCTTGCCAGCCGTGTCGATGTATCGGCTGCCGGGAGTAATGAGCGTGAGAATCGGCGAGGTTTCGGTGAGTCCGAAGCCGCCGGCGACCTGCCAGCCCAATCCCGCCAATCGCCAGGCCAAATCCGGTGCCAGCGCTGACCCGCCATACACCAACGTCCTGAGTTGCGGTGCGAGTTGCGCCCGCAACGGGGCGAACAGCCGTGGAACGAACCGAATGTCGAAGTGTCGTACCAGCATCGTCGAAAGCCTGAGCATGGTGTGAAAGACTGCAGATACCACTCGTCCCTTCTGTCGTACTCGCTGGGCAATCGCGTCGCACAACGCAGAGTAGAGACGAGGGACACCGACGATCACTGTGACACGGCCTTCCCGGAGTGCACGCAGAATCTGAGGTCCAGTCAACGAATGGGGAAGGATGACGGGAAGTCCGAGCGCGAACGGCGCAAGCAGTCCGATCATAAATGGATAGACGTGGTGGAGTGGCAACGGTAAGAGCAGCCGTTCATCAGGGCGGTACACCTGGAGGGTCAGCAGAGCCTTAAGATTGGACAGGAGGTTGATATGGCTCAAAGGCACCCCTTTGGGGCGGCCGCTGACTCCGGAAGTATAGAACAACACAGCTGGATCCTCAGCTTGCACTGAAAGCCTCGTGTGTGTCGGCTCACGACGGAAGCGTTCCCAGCTTCGGGGGTCCTCCTTGTCGGCGTCCAACCCTATAATGAAGCGGTCTTGGTGGAGACCGAGAGCCGCCAAGCGATCAGCCAATGGTTGAATCGTTATGACCCAGCGAGCTGAACAGTCTTCGATGACGTGGACGAGGTCCTCGCCCGCCATTTGAGAGTCGATGGGCACCGGTACGGCACCCGCGAAGAGCAAGGCCATACAGGCGACGATCCACTCGGGTCGGTTTGGTGAATAGATCGCAACATGCTCACCCTCGCGAAGGCCAGCCTGGAGAAGGCCCGATGCAAGACGCGTGACAACGTCCGACAGGTCCGCAAACGACCATGTTTCGACCCTGTGCTTGTGGAACGCCAGGATCGCCGGGCGGCTCCCATGGCCTGGCAGATTTCGAACAAGCGCTTGTAGGGTTTCAGGGCTGGTCATAGACCATACAAGAGGCACGAATAGTTCAAGAGCTTCCTCGTCCGACGAGGTTATCGCAGGTGGCGGATCTCTTCGTAGTGTGTGGACACCACTTGACTGAGCGCCTCCCGGAGTTCCTCCCCTTGATAGCGGCGATTGGCCACTTTTCGTAGACGCGCGGCCAGCCCGCCGTCGCCGAGTGTTCCGTCCGCCCATCTCACAAAATCCTCGCGCCGGTCGTGATACTCGAGGCTCTCCAGCGGGAGCGTCGGAATCAAGCAGGACAGCTCATACAAACTGGCTGCCTCTATTCCCAGGTGGCCTCTCTCGGTTCGGAAGGAGAACCGTTTCCCCTGCGGGAGAGGCACATCGAGATATTTATAGAGATGCCGGACATGGGGCACACGCCGGATCGCCGGGCGCATGCGGACGACTTCTCCCCCGCAAAGCAAGGCGCTCCCCATCGGGATCTGGTCAAGATTCGCGCCTTTCAAACTACAGACGGCACAGTGTGTCTGCAGACAGTCCACGATTTGGCGGTCCGTGAGGCGAGTCAAGAGCAGATGGTGGAGTGAAGTGAGCACCGGCTCGCTGAGACGATCCGGTCGATAGGAGACGAAGGCCCATCCGCCGGCCTCCAGCAAGGGGCGGAGCAACATGGTGACCTCGCTCCCTTCAAACAAGAACTCCTGCGCTTCGTCCATCACGATCCAGTGAGGACGAAACTTGCGTTCGCGCACCGGGCGCAAGGCACGAAGGAGCTCAACAAGATAGCGGCTTCGCAAACTGATGGGATATTGACTCAGATCAAGGACGAGAGACACGCCTCCCTCGTCGAGGAGTGAGACCACGGCGGACGGAGGGGGGAGGGTTGCCCGGTCCCCCGTGACTGACACGAACCGCGGCAGCACGCGCAATCCCCGAAAATCTCCTTCGGGATCGATGAGGAGGACTTGATAGTCCTCATGGTGGAGTCCTTCCGCAATCAAGCCGACCATCCAGGACTTGCCGGTTGCGGAGTTGCCAAAGACCCCCAGATTAAGTCCGGCTAGCCGCGCAGCGGGAATGTGGATGGATGTGCCGGATTCATTCTGTCCGAGCAAGATCGGTCGCTCGCGTTTGAGCGGGATATCGAGGAATTTTCCGCCCAATGGGTACTCTTTGAGGATTTCAAGGACGCCTTGAGGGCCGGGAGTTTTAGCGACGACATCCGATGTTTCGATCACGGCAGGGACGGCATCGGCTACCGCCACTGCCACTTCGGCCAAAGTCAGCATCGAGAGGTCGTTTTCGGCATCGCCGAAGGCCGCGAGGTTTCTCGGAGACAGACCACACAAGGCGAGGAGCCGTTCGAGGCCGGACCCTTTCGTCGCGCCGGGTGGCAAGACCATGACCGCGCCTTTATTGTATTCGATCGAGGTGCTGCCTCCGTGCGAACTGAGGATGCGCCAGAGAGCCTGGTCATGAGGTGTCCAGGTGGCGGCGATGGCGAGCCCCCGCTCGAACGGAATGCCTGACTCTTCGATGGCCTTCAGTAAGCGCGCATCGAGTTGGCCGAAGGGGAGGTAGGTTTCTCCGCTGGCGGTGTGGGTGAGAACTGCGCCGTTTTCCCACACGATGCCGGCAAAAAGATCTCCCAGACTGCCAAAGGTCACGGTCTCGTAGCGACGCCCCGTCACGAGGAACAATACGTGACCGCAGGAGCGGCATTGTTCCAGGGCCGTTTCAACTTCGGGGGGCACATCCCCGTTGACGGCGAGCGTGCCATCGAAGTCGAAGGCCATGACACGGCGATACATGAGCACCCTCTTATTGACGATTGCCCCATCGGATCATTGCTGGAATGAGACAATGAATGATCCAATTCTGGTTTAGATACCGACGAGAACTCGGTGCGCACTGATCGCCTTCATCGATCGCAGCACATCCTCATAGGAGAGATCTGGCGCTTTCTTTCCCTTCGCCTCTGCGGCCGCAAGGACGAAATCGTTCATGGCGATAATACCCTGTAACACGCCGTCTTCATCTACGACGGGGAGCCGTCGAACTTTTTCCCGTTTCATGATGTCCAGGGCTGTGTGGACATCGTCGGACAATTGGCACGTGTAAACCTTTCCGGACACCGTTTCCCACACGGTGATGTCCGACGCTGGTTTATTCTTGGTGGCTGCGGCCATGCAGATGTCACGATCCGTGATCATGCCCAGCACCTGACCCTGGACATTCAGGACGGGGAGAGCTCCACAGTCGCTGTCCCACATCATTTTGGCGGCGGCAGCCAGATTCGTGTCCGGGCCGCAACATTGTACATCGCTGGTCATGATATCTTGAACTTTCATGGGGGGCCTCCTTTAAGAGAAGCGGCTGGTTTTGTTAGGGACTCTTCAGCCGTAACCGTTTGTTCTCAACCGTCGTATCCTGGATCAACTTGCCGAAACTGTCGGTCAAGACGTCATTCACAAGCGCTTGGGCATCCTCCGGTTCGAACCAAAAGACGTCGTCGGCTCCGCTCCCATTCAAGGTCATGCGGATCGTGCTCCTGTCCGCGACATTCTGTGCTTGTAACGCGAGCTTCGTTTTCGTCGTGACCTCGGTGAAGCCGACACGACTCTTGGCGTGGACGGAAAAGTCGAGGATTTTTCCCGTGAGGACGACATCAGGGTTGTCGCTCGCCCCTCCCTTGGTTACCTGCCAGCCCTTTGTGGTCAGATAGTCGGCCAAGGCCTGGGCGACCGCGTCGGCGGGGATGCCTCCCGGGACATCGAAATAGCTGACACCGCCCCAGAGGTGTGTTCGGACTCCAAGGCCTGTCTGGTGGGTCCGTCCGTCCTCAAATGAGCCAAGGGCCACGCGAATAGCCGCGGCCGGTTTCGCCATCTTCTCGGCAGCGGCTGGAACCGGATGGAGTTGAAGCGGAATCACCTCGCCGGTGCCCGCGCACCCAAGCAGCGTGACTAGCCCGATCCAGCCAAAGAAGCGCGCAAATGTTTGCTTCACATGATCCCCCCTGGATTCAAACGTTCAGAACGCATTTTTTGTCCCTTGGACGTCCCTCACCGATCTTCTCACGGGCGTCTGAAGTGAGCCCGTCGATTCGCCTGCCAGCAAGATTCGCTATGTTCCGCGCAAAAGGGGCGTTCTTTCCCATAACTTGTGATCTGTATCTGTGACGCTGGAACGCCGAGATCCTGTAGGTACTGTTTGGTTGCCTGCGCACGACGTTCTCCCAGGACGAGGTTGTAGGCACTGGTTCCTCGCTCGTCGCAGTGGCCCTCGATCAAAATCGCGTGACCCGCCTGTGCCTTGAGCGAGGCTGCATTTGCTTCGAGAAGGGAACGGGCATCGCTCCGGATAGCAAACTGATCGAACTCGAAAAAGACATCGGAGATCTCTGCGGATGGTGTCGCCGCCGCAGCTGGTGCCGGAGCCGATTGCGGCACTGTGACAGGCTGCTCCGCCACGCGCACTTCTTCTAAAGCCGGCGGTTTCATCGGTGTAGGGGTCTCGATCTTGGGTTCCACTCGTTGAGTCGGCGGCGGGCTCACCTTCGCTGGTTCGACGACGGGTGCAGCTGAGGGGCCAGGCAGGAACGCCTGGTCTTCGACTGCTGTCGTGATTTTGCGACCGGTGCATCCGAAGACCGCGGTGAGGATAATCAACCAGAGGCCGAGGGCTCTTCTATAGGGCTGCTGCAGCGGTGCTGCCATTGTCGCTCCTTCACTCACCGGGCATGAACAGCCCTGGCGATCAAGCCGTCGGATGTTTTCAGGTACGTGAGGTTGGCTGATTCCCCTGCCTTGATGTCGGCCAATTGGGTAGTCCGTAAGCCTCGAGTGATCTTTGTGTCAATTGGAACACGAGCTCCCACAATCAGCTCTTCCTTGTTTGGCAGTATGACTTTTACGACGATCGTCTGAGGATCAGCGGCAGTATTTGTGGCCACTACTGTCCCCTGTACCGTTCGTTGGATGGTCTCTGCTGCGACGGTTGTGAGCGGGGTCGTCAAGGCCACAAGTCCAATGACTGAAGCAAGATACAGCGAACACAGCGTTGTTCTCATAGCAGAAGTCCTTCCTACTGTATGAGGACCCGAACCAATGTGTTTCGGTGACTGGTACTGTGATCCCACTGGCAAGAACGGGGCCATGCCACCTCAGCGTCGACCCTCCGTCCACTTGTAGACAATTCCTTGGCTTGGAATTTCCTAACGAGGAGCTCGCTACGGCAGTTTGAGGAGATACGCTACAGACGCATTTACCTTACTGTGGTGAAAGGTCGCAAATCTTCACGGAGGTGGAGTGTGTCGGAGGCATCGCTTCTGATTGCGCTTGACACTCTACGTCATCCGATCTTGTGAAGATTGTTCTCGAAATGGAGACGTTGCAAACAGGAATACGCGATGGGAACTGCGGCGGCATTGCGATTGCTCATTAAAGGCTTTGTAAGGGGTTGACTGCTGTGTCACCGGGCAGGGGTCGGCGAGCGCACGAGTCGTTTCAATTCCGCAGGTCTGACCGTCGGAGCTGGCCCACGGGATAAGAGGAGGAAGCTATGACGTTCCCTGACGCATTGCGGTTGTTGGAATTATTTCATGCGCGGGATTATGCCCAAGCCAGACCGCATCTGTACTTCAAATCTTTGAAGTCGGATACCTGGGTCCGACCGAAAGGGATGCGAGTATTTCCGGCGAATCTCGAAATCGGGATTTTGGATATGGAACAGGAACAAGGGGAAACGATTGCGTGCCGGGATGTGGGCTTTGGACTCTGGTAGGGTGCACACTGTCTTCCATCGGTCGGGGACCCTCATCGTCGTCTGCGTAAAACCTCATGCTTGCGGCCTGTGACAGGAACCTGGGCACCTGCCCCATCAGATTTGCGCAACCCTGGTTGAACCAGGGGCAGGATCAAGCGAAGTTTCGGCATTCTGCCTATCTATGTGTCGGTGTTCCCTGTCGTCCTCGGCTATCAGAGCGGAGAGACGAAGCCGGTTCAGCGCCGCGCGCCGGAGATTCTCGTCTGGCGGTAGAGAGATAATGTCATCCATGAAACCCTTGCGTCTCGCCATCGTCGGATTTGGCAGGGTGGGGCAGGTCTGTGCGGAGCTCATCTCTTTGAGCCATGATCTCGGTTTGGCGGCCATTGTGCGTCGAGCGGCAAGTGCAGGGGGGAAACTTCCGGAGACGCTCCGATCCATTCCGGTGACAATCCACATCGGTCAGGCGAGGGATGTCGATGCAGCGCTCATCTGTGTGCCAACCAATGTCGTCAGGGAGGCCGCGTCACAGATTCTTCAGCATGGAATTCCGATCGTGGACTGCGCCACGCTGCACGGAGAGGCGCTCCACACCCATAAGGACACGATCCGCAAGATGGCCCTTCATCATGGGGTGCCGGCCATCGTCGGAGCGGGCTGGGACCCGGGAGCGCTGTCGGTGTTCCGCTCGTGGTTTGCCCTGCTGACGCCGGGGGGATCAACGGAGACGCAGCACCACGCAGGTACCAGTCTCCGCCACACCACCATGGCTCGAAGCGTGAGGGGGGTGGAAGATGCCCTTTGCGCCGAAGTGCGAGCGAACGATGGGAGAGTACAGCGTTACGTCTATGTCGAATTGGAGAAGGGGGCGGATGTAGACAAGATCACTCAAGCCATCCGCGCCGATCCGCTCTTTCTCGGAGAAGACACGCAGGTCTTTCCCGTTGAAAACCTCGCCGAATTGGAACAAGAAGGGCGGGGAGTGGTCCTTGACCGACGGGGCTCTCCAGGACGATTTGGACACCAGCATCTGCTGCTGGAGGCGCGTTTTGATGAAACCGTTCTGACGGCCCGGATCATGCTCGCTGCCGCTCGCGCCCTTCTGCAACTTGAACCAGGAGCCTACGCTCTTACCGAGATCCCGCTCAGTGCAATGTGGGGAGAAAGAGCAGAGAATGCGCATCGGGACTGGCTCTAAGAACATGAGCGTCACAGACCTACAGCGATTGTGAGGTGCTCCTCACGATCTGCGATCGTATGGGGGATGCCACGATGATGACGCTACGGGCCGTCAGTAAGCCAGAGGAGCAGGAGGTGGTCTGGGAAGCTTTTCCCTCTTGGGCACATTTTAGTTGGCTCTATCTCTTGAGTGCGATCTCCGGGCTACGTGGCGCACTGTTCTTCAGGTTTGGAGTGGGCGGTTGGGAGATGTGGATGGGTGGGGCCGGCATGCTGATCGTTTGTGCGGCGATCTTACGTCGTTGGGCGCACTATGAGTTCACGAGAGATCAGATCATGGTGCGAAACAGCTATACGGGACGCGAGATTCATTCCATTCCGTTGAGCAACGTGGGAGATGTGGAAGTCCAGCAGGGTCGTGTCGCAGATTTCTTTGGGATCGGCACGGTGCTCGTTCACGCTCGAAGCGGCGACCGTTTGCTGTCGCTGCGAGGCGTGAGTGATCCAGAAGCGGTCAAGATGCGTATCGAAGCACTGGCCTGGAAGCACAATAGGGCGGTGAACCACCCTCTAACGGATTCATGATGGAAGCAGAGACGGGGCACCTGAAGGTCGTGAAGATTGCGCTGACTGGTGACGTGATGCTCGGACGGTTGGTGGATCAGTACGTCATCCAGAACCGGTCCGTTCGCCCCGAAGCTCTGTGGGGCGACGTCCTCCCGATCATGCTGGCTGCAGACTGCCGGCTCATCAACCTGGAGTGCGTGATCAGCAGTCAAGGAGAGGAATGGCATCCGACCACCAAGGCCTTTCACTTTCGCGCCCGGCCTCGCGCCATAGATTTTCTCCAAGCGGCGAAGATCGAAGGCGTGACCCTGGCGAACAACCATGTGCTGGATTACGGTCCTGAAGCCCTGCTGGATTGCGTGAAGCTGCTGGACGAAGCCGGCATCAAACGGACCGGCGCAGGTGCCACGATGGAAGAGGCGCTCGCTCCACTTGTGCTGGAGTTGCCGGAAGGCCGTGTGGCCGTTGTTTCACTGACGGACAATGAGCCGGACTGGGAAGCGACCGGCGCGAAAGCAGGCGTCAACTATGTGGCATATCATGACAGTGGTTTGGTGGAGCCGTATCGGTCGCGAATGGCTCAGATTCTTTCCTCGGCACGGCGGCAAACTGACCTCGTGATCGTCAGTGCGCACGTCGGGCCCAACTGGGGAAATCCGTCGCAGTCCATGCAGGCGCTGGCACACGATCTCATCGACATGGGCGCCGACCTCTACTGGGGTCATTCAAACCATACTCCCCAGGGGATTGAACGCTACAAAGGGAAGGCCATCCTCTATTCGACCGGAGATTTCATCGACGATTACATGGTCGACAAGGATGAGCGCAATGATCTCTCATTCCTGTTCATTTTGGAATTGGAACGAGGCTGTATCGCGCGTATTCGCCTCCACCCGACTTGCACTGAGGATCTCGGGGTCCGTATGGCGAATGAACAGGAAACGTCGTTCCTTCAAAAGACGATGCACACGAAATGCGCGGCTTTTGGGGTGAAGATCGAGTTCGAGAATCAGGTCGGGGTGGTCGCAGTCGAGTGAGAAGAAAACGCGACGAGTGATGAGCCGTGAGATCCGCTGCGGGCGGAGCCTCATAGGCGGGCTATCCGGGATTGCTGAATCTCCATGAAATCACTTAAATTCAGCTTGAAATCCTTGCGGGATTTTCTCTTGGTCTTATGCAGCACGTAAGATGCGCGGCATCCTATGCAGAACCAGATAATCCGGAGTTCTGCCGAGGAGCGATCCACAATGAATCAGTCAATAAAAGACGGTCTGGTTCTGGGCACTACCCTGCTCGTGATTCATTCGTTTGGATCTTTCCTGGTGTTTCTCTATTGCCACATCAATACCGACGGCCAGGTGGTATTCACCTATTTTCTCTTCTTTGTCGTCGACGCTCCTACTGTTCCCTTGGCGTTCGAGATAGAGGGGAAGACCGGACTTCTCTCCGGTCTTACCGACATGTGGACGGGCCTGTGGTATCACGGGCATCAAGGAGTCAACCTGAGAGCATTTATTCTTACCACCATATTTGGGGGACTTCATTGGTTTATTATCGGGAACGTGACGAGTTACGCGCTCGGTTGGATTCATAAACAATTTAGACGACAGCCGGCATGAACGCTGGGCCGCGTTTGTTTATGCTAACGGCCTGCTTCCCGGCAACCAAGCCAGCGCCACAGCAGGTACAGCGGGGTTCCGGCTAGGACAGTGGCGAGTCCCAAGCCTCCTTCCACCGGACGTTCATAGAAGGCGCTCGTGACGATCACGATCGACATAAGGACGAAGAATCCCGGCACAAAGGGATAGAGCGGCGTGCGATAGGGACGGGAAAGATTGGGCTCTTGCCAACGCAGGAGCGGTACCGCTCCCACTGCGAGGGCGCTGAAAATCATGAGCACGGTGCCGCTGTAGATCACCAGTCGCTCGAAGCTCCCCGAAAGAATCAGGACTGAGGCCCATAGGCTCTGCAAGAGGATGGCGTTGATCGGCGTGCGTTCCACACCAGGGGTTCTCGCGAAGAGGGAGGGAATCAAGCCATCTTGCGCCATGGCGTAGTAGACACGCGGTCCGGCCCATACCATCGCGCTCACAGCTCCTGCAATCGAAAGGCAGAGTAGGGCTGTCACGAACCGGGCGGCATCCGATCCCAGCAATGCCACCGCGACCTTGTCGGCGACAGGCAGGATCGGCGGCTTAGCCAGGTCCGTCACTGGCAGCGCGTAGAAGTAGAATCCGTTTAGTATGAGATAGAGCAGAGCGACGAAGAGCGTGCCGCCGATCATTGTCCGAGGGATGGTGCGGGCGGGATCGGTGACCTCCCCTGCCAGATAGACCGCGGCATTCCAGCCAGAATAGGCATAGAGGGCAAAGATCAACGACACGATGGATGGTCCGATGCCGGGGACAATATCAGGATCGGTGAGACGGAGATGAGCCCAGTCACCCTTCCCGCCCATCAGGCCTGCCGAGATCAGCAAGAGAATGGCTCCCACCTTCAACACTGTCAGTGTCCGTTGGAGAAACCCACTTGCTCCAACGCCGGCCAAGTGGAATCCTGTGATTAACCATAAGAGGGCTAACGCCAAGGCGCTCGAAATCGTCCCTCCTTTATCGTCGAGAGGGAAAAGCTGAAGGAGATAGGCAGCGAAGCTCACGGTTCCAGCCGCAATGGCAGCGCTGAAGCCGATGGTGAAGGAAGTCCATCCACTGAGAAACCCCACGAACGGCCCGTAGGCGCGCCGGAGGTACGCATATTCTCCGCCTGCGACCGGAAGAGCGGCGCCCAACTCACTGTAGGAGAGGGCGCCTGCGAGTGCGATCAGTCCACCGATGAACCAAACGGAGAGGATCAAGCCCGGATAACCGAGATCGCGTGCCATGAATCCTGTTGTGGTAAAGATGCCGCTGCCGATGACGTTGCTGACTAGGACGCAACCGGCTGTGAACCAGCCGATGTGACGGGGAAGCGCAGATGGATCTTGTTCGGCTCTCTGCATCTCCATCGCCTACTCCTACTCTTCCCCCTGACGGACAAGCGGAACAAACCGTACAAGGGTGAGAGTTTTGCGCTCGAAACCCTCTGCCGTGCGGTGGTACAGCTCCAGAGTTTGGATGGCTCGGCCAACCGGCAAGATCAGTCGGCCGCCTACGGCCAATTGATCAAGCAGCGGCTGAGGAACGTGGTCTGTTGCTGCCGTGACGATAATGGCATCGAAAGGCGCCTCCTCAGGCCAAC
>JACPZN010000085.1 GCA_016195505.1 Nitrospirota bacterium
GTTTTGCTGCCGAGCACTCGTTCGGCACTCGTCAGGACGTGGTCGGTCGTTTCGCATCCGGAGAGGATGAGCAGCGGGGCCAGAAGGATCGGTGGCACCAGTAACAACTGCATCTTCATGGCAGCATTTTACATTTTAAGAGTAGATAGCGGAAGGGCTATGCCGTAAGAAAGCGAGGGGACCTTCGCGAGAACGACAGGACCAACCACCTATTTGATGGCGACCGCTTTAACTTCCTTGTAGGTCGTGTGGCCTTGCAGAACTTTTTGAATGCCGTCTTGCACCAGAGTCGTCATGCCTTCTTCGAGAGCGGTCTTAAGCATGTCCTCTGTGCGTGCCTTTTGTTGTACCATTCGCTTCATTTGGTCTGTGCCGAGCAGGAGTTCATGTAAGGCGACCCGTCCCTTAAACCCGGACCGGTTGCAGATTTCGCATCCTTTGCCGCGGGTCAGCCGGAAGGTATTGTCCTGTCTGATCCCGAGCTTGTCCCACAACTCCGGCCCATACCCCTGGCGGAGTTCTTCATACTCTTCCTTGGTCCCCACATACTGCTCCTTGCAGTCTTTGCAGATGCGGCGGGCCAGACGTTGTGCGAGCACGCCGAGCATCGCATCGGCAAAGCTGAAGGGATCGCAGCCCATGTCCAGAAGGCGGGTGACGGTTTCGACTGCGCTGTTCGTGTGGAGGGTACTCAAGACTAAGTGGCCGGTCAGGGAGGCTTCTATACCGGTGTCGGCCGTTTCTTTATCCCGCATTTCGCCGACCATGATGACATCTGGGTCGGCACGCAGGAACGCACGCATCGCATTGGCGAATGTGAAGCCAATCTTTGGCTGCACTTGGACCTGACGCAGCCCGTATTGCGTTATTTCGACAGGATCTTCGGCCGTCCATATCTTGATGTCGGGAGTATTAATATTCCCCAGAACGGAGTGCAGTGTCGTCGTTTTCCCTGATCCGGTCGGTCCCACGCAGAGAATGATACCGTATGGTTTTTCTGAAATCTCTCTGAGTGCTTTGAGATTCCGTTCCGAGAATCCCATTTTATCGAGGGGCAAGGGCTCGCTGGCCGCCAGAATGCGCATGACGATATCTTCGTTATAGCCGGCGGTTGGGATGGTCGCGACTCGGAGTTCGATCTCTTTTGTCTCAGAAAGCTTGAATTTGATCTTGCCGTCTTGAGGTTTGCGACGCTCGGCGATGTCCAAACTCGCCATAATCTTGAGCCGGGAGACGATGGCGCGTCGATAACTCTGTGGGATCTTCATATATTCGAAACAGTCGCCGTCGACCCGGAAGCGGACGAGAGTTTCACGCTTTTCCCCGTACGGCTCGATGTGAATATCCGAAGCATTCTGCCGGTAGGCGTCGGCGATGATTTGGTTCGCGAGGCGCACGATAGCGCTGTCATTTTCGTCTAGCCCTCCGCCTGCAGAGGACTCCTCCATCGCCTCGGCTTGTGCCTCGGTCACGAGCTCGCCGAGAATGTCGGAGACGTTTTCATCGAGTTTGCGTCCACTGCCGTCGCCCTGCCCGGTGGACGAACCAAGGAACTGCGCGATATCGCGCCGGAGACTGACGGCAAACCGGATATTGAGTCCGGGGAACGTCCGCTTGATATCTTGAACGCGATCGAGGTCTCCCGGATCATCGGTGAGAATTTCGATGGCGGTGCGATCCCGCTTGAGCGGCATCCAATGATTCTTCTTCAAGTAATCGACGTTGAGGTTTTTAAGCAGTTCGATATCCACGAGCGTGCGTTCGCTGTACTCGATGTAAGGACACTTATAGAACTGCGCGAGCGACTTGCCGATGTCGACTTTCGGGACTCTGTATTTTTCGATGAGAATGCTTTCGAGGTCACTGGTGCCTTTTCTCGAATCGGCGATGGCGTTGTCGAGTTCGTTCTGGGTGATGCGGTTGTTGCTCACTAGGAGGTCGAACTTGGTGGGATTCTTTTTGGAGATCTTCCGGAGATTGAAGAAGGCAATTCCAAGCGCTTTCGCGATTTCTGCGACGGATTCTTCGTCTTTCCGCGTAAAGCGGTTGCCGCTCTTTTTATTCAGGAGCTGGAGGACACCCATCAGATATTTGTTGTCCGCAACGATGGGGTATGTCAGGACCTGTTTGGTTTTGAACCCTGTGCGTTTATCGTAAGAAGTGTCATGCAGCAGCGACGGATGAATACCCCGAAGTTCCGCCATATTATAGGCGTCGGCGATGTTGACGGGGCGGAGATACTTGGCACAAAAGCCTGCCAGACTCTGTTCTGTAATGGGGATGCGGACTTCCTCAACAGTATCGACGTGAGGGACTTTCGAGAAGATTTCTTTCTTTTCGGAATCGAACGCGAAGAGCGTCAGGTCTTCGGCGTCGAAAAGGCTTAGAATGTCTTTGTGGAGATCAAGAAGAATCTGATCGTGATTGCTTGCGGCGTGTATTTGTGTGGTAATGCGCTTGACGTGCTCAGCGTACTCAACCTTCTGCTGCAACTCCTGGAGATTCTGAGGCATAGGCTTGGCTTGCATTCAGACTGTGCTCCCCTCTGGGCTCAGTTTGATCGGGCCATCGGGTCGTACGAGGGCTCAATGAAGGTTGGACCGTGTGAATAGCGTCCCTTGTTCGGGAATCAAGTCTTAGTCTAGCCCAAAGGCATGAGAAGGCAAGGAAAAGACAATTTCTGTCTGTCGGCGCTGTGGGGACGGAACAACGACAGCGGAGAAGCGAGGCGGCGAAGCTACTACTTATCTGAAGGGGAGCACATTGAACGAGTTGGGTTGGTTTCGGCTGAAAGTTTGAGGAGGTGGGCAATAATATTCGAAGGAGCTACTCGAGACTTCGCCCCGCTTCTTCGAATTTTGACTTCCACAACGCCGTCGGCAAGCCCTTTATCACCCACGACGACTTGGAATGGGGCTCCGACCAGATCGGCATCGTTGAATTTGACTCCGGCGCGCTCTTCTCTATCGTCCCACAAGACTTCGAAGTTTGCCGCTAGCAGGTTGGTATAGAGGAGTGAGGTGGCCTCGGCGGTCTTTTCCGATTGACTGACCGGCAAGAGGTGGACATGAAAGGGAGCGATCGGGAAGGGCCAGATGATGCCCTTGTCGTCATGGTTCTGCTCAATTGCCGCCGCCGCCGTGCGGCCGACACCGATGCCGTAACAACCCATGATGGCGAGGCACTCCTGGCCCTGGTCGTCAAGGATCGTCGCATTCATGCTCTTGCTGTACTTCGTTCCAAGCAAAAAGACCTGTCCCACCTCGATCCCTTTCGCAAGCGTCAAGGCGCCCGGTCCACGTGGAGAAGGATCGCCGGTTTGCGCGTTGCGAAGATCCGCGAACTGATCTACTTTGAAATCACGATCCATATTGGCATCCAGATAGTGCATGTCGCCTTGGTTCGCTCCGATCACGACGTTTCTCATTCCTTTGATGGCATGATCAGCGAGGATTCGCATCCCCTGGAGGCCTACTGGGCCGGCGAAGCCTACGGGGGCTCCCGTGAGGCTTTTCACTGTCTCTGGTGCGGCTAACTCAACTTCTGTTACATGGAGCAGCCGTGCCAGCTTGATCTCATTGAGGGCGTGATCACCTCGAATAAGGACGGCGACGGTCTCGTTTTCCGCTTTGTAGAGGAGAGTTTTGATCAATTGTCGGGGCGCAATTTTCAAGAAGGTCGTTACCTCTTCCACCGTCCGACGTTGCGGTGTTGCGACCAGAGTCAGCGGGCGCAGCGGAGTGTCGTCGATATCCGATGGGGGCAGCACTTCGGCCCGCTCGATGTTGGCCGCGTACGAACCCTGGTCGCTATATACCACCGTCGCTTCGCCGGTTTCGGCCAAGACCATGAACTCATGCGACACGTCGCCGCCGATCAACCCTGTGTCGGCCTCGACCGCCCGAAAGGTGAGTCCGCACCTCGTGAAGATGCTGGTGTATGCGTCGTACATTTTTTGGTAGCTGATCTTAGCGCCGGCCTCATCACCGTCGAAACTATAGGCATCTTTCATGATGAATTCTCGCCCCCGCATCAGCCCGAAGCGAGGGCGAATCTCGTCGCGAAATTTCGTTTGGATCTGGTAGAAATTCAGCGGAAGCTGGCGGTAGGAACGCACTTCACGTCTGAACAAGTCGGTGATGACTTCTTCATGCGTCGGACCTAAACAAAAGTCACGTTCGTGGCGATCCTTGAAACGCAGAAGCTCTTTGCCATAATAATCCCAACGGCCGGTTTCTTTCCACAATTCGGCCGGGGAGGCGATGGGCATCAACAGTTCCTGTGCGCCGGCCCGGTTCATTTCTTCACGAATGATCTGTTCGATTTTGCGGATGACTCGCAGCCCCAGGGGAAGATAGGTGTAGATGCCGGCCGCCACTTTTCTAATCAGCCCGGCGCGCAACATCAACCGGTGGCTGACGGTTTCTGCCTCACCGGGATCTTCCCGCAGGGTAGGGATGAGCATCTGAGAGGTTTTCATTGACGCTTAGCGGGAGAAGATACGTTCCAGGTCATTCCAGAAGGCAAAAATCATGACCCCAACCAGCAAGACTAACCCCACTTGCTGTGCGACTTCTCGCTGACGTTCTCCAAGGGGCTTGCGCAGGATGCCCTCGATCAAGAAAAAGAGCAAGTGGCCGCCGTCGAGGATGGGGATCGGCAGCAGATTGAGAACGCCGAGGTTGATGCTCAAAATCGCAATCAAGAACACGACACTCGAAGCGCCCTGAGATGCGGCTTCACCGGAAATGTTGGCAATCGTGAGCGGCCCCCCGATATTCTTGCTTGAAATGTCGCCGACGATCATTTTATACAGGCCGATGGCCGTCAGTTCGGTCCATCCCCAGGTGGCTTCGAGGCCCTGGTAGACGGCTTCCATGGGGTTATCGGATCGCATCAAGGAGCGGCCTGGACCGGAGATACCGATTTTGCCGACCTCGATGGCTTGCCCGTTCACCGTCACTTTCTCGGCAGTCGGAGTGACGGTGAGGGCAACTCGTTGCCCATTACGGAGGACTTCAACGCGCAGTGGCTTCTGTGGATGGTCTTTCACCTGCGTCGTCATCTGCGCCCACGTATAGATCGATTGCCCTTCGATGCTTACCACCCGGTCACCGGCTTGGAATCCAGCCGCGAAGGCAGGAGAACCATGCATCACCGAGGTTACCAGAGGGGGAGTTTCTTCGACACCGATTGTATAGAACGGTTCTTCCCCAGCAGCCATTTCGCCAGGAGCCCGAACGGGTGTAACGGTCAGTAGTTTGTTCTGTCCATCGCGCCGTACTTCGAGCGGGATCGGCTCCCCTTTACTCTTGGTCACGGCGTCGAGCAGTTCTGTCTTCGTCGAAATATCTTTCCCGTTGACTCTGACGACTCGGTCGCCGACTTCCATTCCGGCAGTTGCAGCGGGTGAACCTGGGACCAGAGCCTCTACATCGGCACTGAGGTCTCGGAAGGTCGGCACAAATAGCGGTGTTCCGGTTGATAACCATCCGGCGAAGATCAAATAGGCCAGAATAAAATTAAACCCGGGGCCCGCTGCTACGATGAGAACTTTTCCCCAAAGACCCTGATGAGCAAACGATCGCCGGCGATCCTCGGGGGTGGTCGCCTCTGTTTCGTCCTCGCCGAACAGCTTGACATAGCCACCGAGCGGAATGGCCGAGACCAGATACTCTGTCTCTCCCGCCTGGCGACCGAACAGCTTGGGACCAAAGCCGAGCGAGAACTTCAGGACCTTCACCCCGACCCAACGGGCAGCAAGAAAATGACCGAGTTCATGAAAAGCCACGAGGACGCCCAAGACCACGAGGAACCACCAGGCCTTCTGCACCAGAAGCCACAGGGTATCGGGGGGCCAGGTAAATGCAGATAACATCATGTCTACTACTCGGTGTTCAATGCTCGAAGATTAATCTAGCATTGATCACTCCAATTTCAAAATCTCGGATTAGCGCGGTAACGCATGGACCAGAGACTCAGCCTTCTCTCTCGCCCATCGATCGGCTACCAGCGCGTCATCAAGACAAGTAACGTCTCGAAACGCATGTGCGTCCATTGTACTACGGATGACTTCAGCGATCTCGGCAAAGCGAATGCCACTGTTGAGAAACGCTTCGACAGCAACTTCATTGGCCGCATTCATGGCAGCCGGCATGGTTCCCCCGATTCGAAGCGACTCGTATCCGAGGTTGAGACAGGGGAAACGATCATGGTCGGGTTTGCAGAACGTCAGTTTGCCGACCTCTGTCAAGTCCAGCGACGGCAAGTCCAACGGCATTCGTTCTGGATAACGCATCGCGTAGGAAATAGGGGTCCGCATATCCGGTAATCCGAGTTGGGCGATCATCGATCGATCTTCATATTCTACCAAGGAATGAATAATGCTTTCCCGATGGACCAAGACGTCGATGTGGGATTCGCGAATATCAAATAACCAGCGGGCTTCGACCACCTCCAGGCCTTTGTTCATCAGCGTCGCCGAATCGATCGTAATTTTAGAGCCCATCTTCCAGTTCGGATGCCGAAGCGCCTGCTCCGGCGTCACGTTTTGCAGCTGCTCTTTCGTGAGCGTCCAAAGGGCACCGCCGGAAGCCGTCAAAATTAATCGCCGGACGTCCTCAATTCGGTGCCCTTCAAGAGATTGGAAAATAGCACTGTGCTCGCTATCGACGGGAAAGATGCGAACACAGTGTTTACGGGCTTCCTCCTGCATCAGTTTGCCGGCCATGACCATCGGTTCCTTGTTGGCCAGGGCGATATGCTTACCGCTCCGAATCGCAGCTAGGGTGGGTACGAGTCCGGCGGCTCCTACGATGGCCGAGATCACCAGCTCGACCCCTGACATGGCGGCGATTTGGGTAATGCCTTCCTCACCGGCCAGAATCTCTACAGAGAAGCCCCCACAACGTTTTCGAAGCGTCGCCGCGGAGGATTCTGTAGAGACTGCCACGGCCTTGGGCTTGAACGTGCGGATTTGCTCCTCGAGTTTTTCGATGTTGCCGCCGGCCGTGAGGCCGACCACTCGAAATTCCTCAGGAAATCGCCGGACGATATCGAGCGTATTGGTTCCGATCGATCCGGTCGAGCCCAGGATAATGATCGATTTCATATCCTCTCCTCTTTACGGCGGCGAGATGCCGCGAACCCAGGTGACATAGTAGTAGAAGGTGGGGGCGGTGAACAAGAGACTATCGAGTCGGTCGAGCATCCCTCCGTGTCCGGGAAGGATTCCCCCGGAATCTTTGACCCCCACGCTGCGCTTGATAGCCGACTCACAGAGGTCGCCGAGGAGACCTGATCCTGTCAGGAGGATGCCGAGGATGAGCATGTCCAACTTTGACAATTGCGGCAAAAACCAAGCGTGGGCCAGGAAGGCGCATCCCACAGCAAGCGCCATCCCGCCGAGCAGGCCTTCAACGGTTTTCTTTGGACTCACCGATGGGGCGACCAAGTGTTTGCCCCACAGGGTGCCTGCGTAATAAGCGCCGGTGTCTGCCGCCCACGTGACGAGTGCAACAAAAAGCACGAACCATTCGCCGGCGGGCAGCGCGCGAGTCGACACCAACGTACTCAGTGTAAGGCCGAGATAGAGCACGCCGAAGAGGGCGACGGTCGAATCTTTCAGACGGTGTTCGATCGGAGTGGACGAAAACAACATTGCGAGCAACAAGGCCAGTGTCGAGACAATGAGAAGATCCATCAACCCGAGGGAGAGGTAATGTTGGACCACAATCAGGGCGAACGTTACCAACCCCACTCCGATCAGTACGCGGTTGGGATATGATTGAAAGCTGATACGGTATAACTCCATCAAGGCAATAGATCCCCCGGCAATCAGGAGGAGGGTCAAGGCCCAGGGAGGGAGATAGCGTATGACGGCATAAAGCGCCGGAACGAGAAGGACCGCGGTATGGACACGCCGGAGATCGAATCGTCGAGTGACTGCGGGTGATCTGGCCACAAGTGTCGGGCTGTCGGCGGCAGTGTCTGTGGCTGGGGAATGTCCCACAGGGATTACGAGGACACGGTGCTCAAGACTCGGCCAAACCGGCGCTCTCGTTTTTGATACTCCAGAAGCGCCAGCAGGAACTCGCGTCGGCGAAAATCGGGCCATAACGTCGGCGTAAAACACAATTCCGTATAGGCCAGTTGCCAGAGAAGAAAGTTGCTGATTCTCGTTTCCCCGCTCGTCCGAATGAGCAGATCCGGATCGGGGAGCGGGTGGGTATACAGGTACTGCTGGATCATGGTTTCGTCAACATGTTCGGGCTGTATCGTCCCAGCGTGGGCGTCATTGAGCAATGCTCTGACAGCATCGACGATTTCCGCGCGGCCTCCGTAACTCAGCGCGACGGTCAGCACCATCCTATCGAGATGCGCAGTCTCCTTCTCGGCGGTGCGCACCCAGTGCTGGGCTGTGTGGGGAAGGAGCTCGAGGCTTCCTGTGTTGGGCGCTTCCAGTTTTCCTGTGAAAACGCGTAGATCGTGAGAGCCTGGATGCCGAGTTCCAGGCATTGCGTGGTCATTTCTCTGACGGAATTGATTCCTTCGCGGTGTCCAGCGATGCGAGGGAGGCCACGGAGCTCGGCCCAACGTCCGTTGCCGTCCATAATGACAGCGACATGTTTCGGCAAAAGATCCGGCTCCAACTTGGCTGTCAATTCGCGTTCAGAGAGGTGGTCGAGGCTTGAAGATGGCGTCTGTGCCATGGAATCTTGATCGTTCTCCTTATCTTAGAACGTTTGGAGGGAGGCGATCAAAGTCTACTGTCAGGGGTAGGGAATGTCAAACGATTACTGGGAAAATACTTAATAAAGCCGCAAGTTGGGAATCATCACATTGCGGCTGCGGAAACGAATGGGCTATACTTCGCACTCGCTCGACGTTAGCAGAGAGGAATCATCACGATGGCGGACCCAGTGGTTTTGCGTACTCGGACGAGCTGACGAAGAAAGATTTGGAAATCGCGGCGGATACAGCGCGGTATATCGCCAATTCTCCCAAGGGAGATCGCGCAATTCCGGTTCCCGCACAACGACGACCGACGAGAGATCTCTATTCAATCGAACGGGCCAAGGCTGAGGTGGCCACAGCCGACCGAGTGGCGCTTTTGAATGAAATCGATGCCGAAGCCAGGCGGTACGATCCCCGCATCAAGAATGTGATGGCTTCCTTCAATACGGAATATAAAGTTGTGTTGGTCGCGACATCGGACGGTACCTTGATTGGTGATATCCAACCACTTTCTCGTCTGCAAATCACCTGCATTGCCGAAGACAACGGCAATCGCCAAGTCGGAAGTTTCGGCGGAGGCGGGCGTGTCGCATTTGTGTATTACCGCGAACAGAACCGCCATTTGGTCTATGCGCGGGAAGCTGCGCGTGAGGCGATATTGAATCTCTCGGCCATCGATGCTCCAGCCGGCGTGATGCCGGTGGTGTTGGCTGGTGGATGGCCGGGCATCCTGTTGCACGAAGCGATCGGTCACGGACTTGAGGCGGACTTTAACCGCAAAAAAACGTCCGCCTTTTCCAATTTAATCGGGAAACGCGTGGCGTCAGATGTCTGCACCATCGTGGACGACGGTACGTTGCCGTTCAGGCGCGGGTCGTTGAACATGGACGATGAAGGGACGCCCACCAACTGTACCAGGCTGATCGAAAAAGGCATTCTCCGCGGCTACATCACCGACAAGCTCAACGCGCGTCTGATGGGCATTCCCCTGACAGGCAACGGCAGGCGCGAGAGTTACCAAAGTGTGGTTCTTCCTCGGATGACGAACACGTTCATGTTGGCCGGCGAATCGGATCCCCGAGACATTATCCGTTCGGTTA
>JACPZN010000086.1 GCA_016195505.1 Nitrospirota bacterium
ATGACGCCCTGTCACGGGGGCGAGGCGGAATCCATTACTCGGATTTCACGGATTCTGGCTCAGAGGCGAGTTCGGCGCCGCACAGGCTGGTTTGCACCATGCACCAGCTCTCTCATTGCTGTACGAATCGCGTACTACTCCTCTTCGATGCCACTTTCACTTCGATTCAATCACCGACTGCGCAGTCTTGGGCGACTGGCGCTTCCCGATCATCTTGGACAGAAGTCCGACAAGCCGTTCTGCCGGTCCGAGCAACGCGTAGCCGGCAAAGATGACAAAGAGCATAACTTGAGGCCAGGCGGCGATGAGCATGAGCGCCAAGATTCCCCACACAAGATAGGTAATGTGCTGACCGCCGCGGAACTTCATGTCTTTAAAGCTCCGATACTTGATGGTGCTCACCATTAAGAACGAAAGGGTCAGCGTAATAATCAGAACGAGCATGGGTTTCACTTCCGTTCCGATCCTGACACTATAATGATCGAATATCACAAGCGACGCGACGACACCGGCCGCCGCAGGAATCGCCAATCCCGTAAAGTACTTGCCGTCAGGCACGGCTGCAGCCGAATTGAACCGGGCCAACCGAACCGCACCCATCGCCACGTATGCGAACATCACTGCAATACCAAACGTACCCTGGCCGCTCAGCGCCCAGGAATAAATCAGAAGGCCAGGAGCAACCCCGAACGACACCACGTCGGACAACGAGTCATATTCGAGGCCGAAATGACTGGTGCTGTTTGTCAATCGCGCCGACTTCCCATCGAGTACATCGAAGATCATCGCCACAAGGATTGCGACCGCTGCGACCATGTAATCCGCATTGAATACTGACAGCATCGAAAAGACGCCGCACAAGAGATTCCCTGTCGTAAAAAGATTGGGAATCAAGTGCATGGCGGCCTTGCGCCGTTTTCCATCCTTTCCGAACGATTGACGCAATCCGTTGGCTTTCATGGTAATTCTCCCAAGATGGTCTCCCCACCTTTGACTCGATCGCCGACTGCAACTTTGACAGCCGTGCCGATAGGAAGAAACGTGTCCATCCGAGACCCAAATCGAATCAAGCCGAATCGTTCACCCCGCACAGCCCGATCTCCCGGTGAAATCCAACAGACAATCCGTCTGGCAATTAACCCGGCGACCTGCACGCACAGCACCTTTCCACCCTCCACTGTCCGGATCATCAGGGCGTTTTGCTCGTTCTGCAACGTCGCATCAGGCCTGCTGGCCACGCGGAATAGACCCGGTTGATACCGAATCTCCTCGACGACCCCTTCACAGGGGATCCGATTGATGTGCACATCGAACACGTTCAAGAAGATGGTGAGGCGAATGCTGCGATCCTTAATAAATCGCGGCTCGAACTCTTCTTCGATGGCAATCACTTTCCCGTCACCCGATGCCACGACAAGGTGAGGCCCCCGAGGGATCACCCGGGAGGGATTGCGAAAGAACCAGGAAACGAAGAGCGTCAGAATCGCCGCCCCGACTGCCACAATGATCCAGCCCAGCCATCCTGCTAGCAGTGTAACGCCGACAGCTACCCCGATGAAGGGAATTCCTTCTTTGGCAAATGGAATGCCGACGGCACGATCTGCCACAGAGTCCCCACCCTTAGTTTTTATTCTTATCGACCAATTGGTCCTTTTTCAGCCAGGGCATCATCGCCCGCAGCCGGCCCCCAACCTCTTCGATGGGATGGGCTTCACCTTTAGCCAGCAACGCATTGTAGACCGGCCGGTTCGCTTGATTCTCCAGTACCCACTCTTTGGCAAACTGGCCTTGCTGAATTTCACCCAAGATTTTCTTCATTTCCTGCTTCGTCTGCTCCGTCACGATCCGAGGACCACGGGTGATATCCCCGTACTTGGCCGTCGTACTGATGGAGTACCGCATATTGGCAATGCCGCCCTGATAGATCAAATCCACGATCAATTTTACTTCATGCAGGCATTCAAAATAGGCCATCTCCGGGGAGTAGCCGGCCTCCACAAGCGTCTCGTATCCGGCCTGGATGAGGGACGTGAGTCCTCCACACAGAACAACCTGTTCGCCGAAAAGATCCGTCTCGGTTTCTTCTCGAAAGTTTGTTTCGATCACACCGGCCCGCCCGCCCCCGATCGCGCTGGCATAGGCAAGGCCTACTTGCTTGGTCGTTCCGCTTGGATCCTGATGAATCGCGAGCAAACACGGCACCCCGCTGCCCTTCGTATACTCCGATCGAACAAGATGGCCAGGCCCCTTGGGCGCAACCATAAATACATTAATCGTAGCCGGAGGTACAATCTGTCCAAAATGAATGTTAAACCCGTGGCCAAACGCGAGTGAAGAACCCGGCTTCAGATTTGGGGCAATATCCTGTCGGTAGATGGCCGCTTGCGCTTCGTCAGGCGCGAGAATCATGACGACGTCGGACGCCTTGACGGCATCAGCCACCGGCATGACCTTCAATCCGCTCTGTTCAGCCTTCTTCCATGAAGCGCCTTCGCGAAGCCCAATGACCACGCTCACACCGCTCTCCTTCATGTTGAGCGCATGGGCGTGGCCCTGACTGCCGTAGCCGATCACCGCCACTTTCTTGTTCCTGATCTGTTGAATATCGGCATCTTTATCGTAGTAAATTTTCATCGATTACTCCTAGGTAACAACAGTGTCCGCTCGACTGAACGGATGGGGATGATGCGCCCGGTAGAGACTATTCGCGGGCCATCTTTTTCGCCTGCACGCCCGTCGACCGAATCGACTCACGAGCGACTGCAACCCGACCGGTACGTGTGAGTTCCTTGATTCCGAGGGGTTGGAGCAGGTTGATAATCGCTTCGATTTTCCGCGGATCGCCGGTCACCTCGATCGTGTACGTCGCCGGCGTGGAATCAATGACGTTCGCCCGGAAAATATCGGCGATCCGCAACGCTTCTGCACGATCTTCCGGCCGCGTATGCACCTTGATGAGCGCCGTTTCCCGCGAGACAAAGTCACTCTCGTTCAGATCCACAACCTTAATGACGTCGATCAGTTTATTGAGCTGTTTCACGATCTGCTCGATGATCCGTTCGTCTCCGGAGGTGACAATGGTCATCTGCGACATGGACGGATCGAGCGTCGGCGCCACAGAAAGACTTTCGATGTTGAATCCCCGACCGCTAAACAGGCCGGCGACGCGGGACAACGAACCAAACTTATTCTCCACGGTGACCGAAATAATGTGTTCCATACCCTGTGTGACCCCTGGTACCGTCGGTTAGGCCGTGAGGATCGTGTCTGAATCTTTCGGAACCACCTGCCCCGCTCCAGGCTGCTTGCTTTTCAAGGCCGGCGGATCTTCCAGAATCATCTCATGGTTGCAGCCGCCTGCGGGAATCATCGGATAGACATTTTCATACGGATACGTCGGCACATCGACAATCACCGGTTTGTTCACGGCGATCATTTCCTTGAGGACGGCATCGATGTCGGATGGCTTGTCGGCTCTGAGTCCGACCGCTCCATACGCTTCCGCTAGCTTCACAAAGTCGGGAGTCGTCTCCAGATAACTCGAGGCATATCGACCTTCGTAGAAGAGATCCTGCCATTGCCTGAACATGCCGTGAAACCGGTTGTTGAGCACGATAATCTTAACTGGCAGCTTATGCACCACCGCCGTCGCCATTTCCTGCATATTCATCTGGATACTGCCATCGCCGGCGATGCAAAGGACCAGCCGACCGGGAAACGCGGCTTGCGCCCCCATGGCGGCGGGAAATCCAAAGCCCATAGTCCCAAGTCCCCCCGAGGTCAACCAGCGATTTGGCTTCGCTAGCTTAAAGTATTGGGCCGCCCACATCTGATGCTGCCCGACATCGGTCGACACGATCGGGTCCCGATCTCTTGTGAGTTCGTAGAGGCGCTTGATGACATATTGCGGTTTAATCGGCCCATCCGCCTCTTGTTGATAGGCAAGTGGATGCGCCTGTTGCCATTCGTGAATCTGACTCCACCAGGCCTTGCGCAGTTCTTTCTGATCGCCGTTTACCGTGGCGCGAAGTATCTGAATCAACTCACGAAGCACCTTTTTGCAGTCGCCGACGATCGGAATATCGACATTGACATTTTTCCGAATCGAGGTCGGATCGATATCGATGTGGATAACTTTGGCATGCGGGCAAAATTCGGACACTTTTCCGGTGACGCGATCATCGAATCTCGCACCGATGGCGACCACGAGATCGGAATAATGCATCGCCATGTTTGCCCAATACGTTCCATGCATACCCAACATGCCCAAAGACTGCGGGTGCTCGCCAGGAAAGGCCCCCAGCCCCATTAACGTCATATCGACCGGCATATGAGTCAATTCAGCCAACTCCACCAATTCTTGCGACGCGCCAGAGAAGACCACGCCGCCGCCGACATACAGCACCGGCTTCTGTGCTTTCGTCATCGCCTCAGCCGCTTGCTTGATTTGCCACTTGTTCCCTTCATACACGGGATTGTAGCTCCGGATGGAGACGGAACTCGGATAGGTAAATTCCGCCTTATCCATGGATACGTCTTTCGGAATGTCTACTAATACGGGGCCTGGACGTCCAGTCGTCGCGATGTAGAACGCTTCTTTAATCGTCGTCGCCAACTCGGCCACATTTTTCACCAGAAAGTTGTATTTGGTACAGGGGCGGCTCAAGCCGACATTGTCTGCCTCTTGGAATGCATCATTTCCGATAAGACTGGTAGGAACTTGCCCGCTGAAACAGACCAGTGGCACGGAATCCATGTAGGCATCCGCCAATGCCGTGATGACGTTCGTCATACCGGGGCCGGAAGTCACAAGGCACACCCCGGCTTTACCGGTCGCCTTGGCATAGCCTTCTGCCATATGGCCCGCACCCTGTTCATGGCGGGTGAGGATCACCTCAATATCCTTCTGCTGATGAAGCATGTCGAAAATCTTCAGAACGACGCCACCGGGAAGCGCAAAAATCGTCTTGACGCCTTCCCGTTTGAGGCATTCGATAAGAATCTCAGCACCTGTGAGCTTCATAACAGAACCTCCATCCGTACCGCCAGTGACAACCTGGTAGAGGATTCAGGGGAATGCGATACGGTGCGTCTCATCCCAAATGGACCAGAGACGCCTTCCACGGTTACTCAGAACATTCTGAAAAATCAGGGAGAAAGACATGTGATCCTATCACCACGTGTTTCCACTCGTCAATAGTACGGTAGCTTGGGAGCCTCTCTCTAACAGTCTTCCTCCCCACGTGATACCCTCGAGGCTCCAACTCGTTGGCCCTGAGCGACGCCTCCATGAGCATGCCTGTTCGTGTGACGATCCTGTCTCGTGAAGACTGCCATCTGTGCGAAGTCGTGCACCGAATCGCAGTACGTCTTCAGTTAGAGCTACACATTGAAACGAGCAAGGTGCTTATCGAACACGACAGAGTCTTGATGGAGCGCTATGGGACAAGGGTTCCCGTTGTCTTGCTCGACGAAGTCGAATACTTCGCGGGGAAGGTTACGGAAGGGGAGCTACGTCGAGCGA
>JACPZN010000072.1 GCA_016195505.1 Nitrospirota bacterium
CGCTGGTATCGTGACAGCAGCTTCGGGTTGGAGTTCGTGAGCCTCACAGCCGATGAATGGGCAAGTCTCCAGCATGTGGTGAAGGAGTTGGAGATGGAGCCCTACCAACGCCAGCAGCAAGACGCGGAACTCGCTGAGTCTTCTTAGAGTTCCTCTTATCGTAAAGCTTCTTGTTTGTCCGACCGATACAGGTCCGTGCTCGCCGCATAAAGACCTACGCGATTGATCAAGCGGTGCCGTCAGTTCGTCCATCCGAAGACCGGTTCAGGGAAACCGCTAAACTCGTCGGTCCTGTGGCGGCTGCGCTCTTGATCAGGGTCCTCGTCGTCATACGGTCGGCTGCGACGAGGGTTCGCAAGCAGATTCAGTCCAGGGTGTCGTCAGCACAGGGTGGGGAGAGCGGATCTCATTCCGGCAATCGGCTCAGGAAAGTGAGCTAGGGCCAGAACCAAAGAGCTACCCCTGATGCCGATAGCCGTAGAGCAGGGTGATGTTGATGCGCCGGCTCAGGTAATCGTCCTTGAACGTGATGTCGTCGGATTCATGGAAGAGATCGGAGTTGAATACGACGGCACGATTGGCTCGATAGGGGATGCGAATCGCCTGGGAGCCTGATTGGTTGAGCCATTCGAGAATCTTCGGTTTGTTCTGCTCGCTGTTGTACGCTGCAAAATTCCAGTTTGCCGGCGCCTCCCTGTCATAAACCACAAGCCCGCCATTGTCAGGGTTCAGGTTCGCCTCGTCTGGGGTAATCCAAAAGTTCACATTGACGGCTGCAGCATCGGCATGGATGTTCAACCCGCGCCGAGCGCTGTCTTGCTTAAAGGCCCAGGCCTGGGTGAGGTGATGTTGTTGAAAGATTCGAGGAAATCGCAAGCGGAGTTCTTCGGCGATCTGGAGCAGCAATGGAGTGGCGAATCCGTCTCCCAAAAATGTTCCAAGGTATCCGTTTTCGTAATCCTTTTTCCAGATCGTCGATTCCCAGCAAAACTTCCGCAGCGCAGAAAGCGCTTCGGCTGTGAGTAAGCTGTCGATGTAGGTCACTTCCGGCCGTTTGGCGAGATAGCGTCCTTCCACTTCCTCGACATTCAGGTTGGGATGGAGAGCGCTGCCGGGAAGCCTGTCGACAGAGGTCCGGTGGAGAAAGCGGTTGAAAGAGGCCGAGATGGGGGCCAGTGCCGCGGGGGCGATGGGACAACGATTACGATCCGGATGTTCCTGCGCCAAGGTCCGCTCCAACCTTTCGAGTGCTTCGACGTAGGATTGATGTGAGGCATCGAGGATTCCACGGCTCATGAGATAGTGTGCTTGCTCGGCATCGTGCTTCAGGCGAGACCGGTAGACAATGGACTCCGTTGGAGGCTGCCCATGATGATGTTTGGCTTTTGCGACCTGGAAAAAAGACTCAATGGCTTTCTGGTTGTTGCCTTTCCAAATCCAAGCCATGCCGAGATTGTAGAGAGCTTTTGAGTAGCCAGGCCTCGTTTTGAGCGCCTGTTCGAACAGGGCGATGGCCTCGTCGATCATGCCACTTTCCATCAGGGCCAGGCCCAAGTTGTTCAAGGCTTCCAGGTGGGTCGGCTTAAGGCGCAGGGCTTCGCGATAGGATGCGAGTGCATCTTCGACGGCCCGCTGCTCTTTAAGGGCTACGCCCAGGTTGTTGTGAGTGTCTGCGTGGTCTTGGTTCAGCGAAAGTGCCTTGCGATAGGCCTGCACAGCCTCATCGAGACGGTTCATATCTTTCAGGACGTTGCCGAGGTTGATATGGGCATCGAGATATTTGGGATTCAGCGTCAACGCCCGCTCGTATGAATGGATCGCGTCCTCTTTCTGACCGGCTCGCACAGCAACGACGCCCAAGTTGAACCAGTAGAGAGGATTGGACGGTGCTTCGTCGATCGCCTGGGTGATGAGGTCGATCGCCTGATCGAGATTTCCTACCCGGTAAGCGAGGAGGCCGAGTAGGTGGAAGGCTTCTGGGTGGCCCGGCGCCAATTCTAAGGCAAGCCGGTAGGACCGTTCCGCTTCCGGAAGCCGCCCCGCCTGATGGTGCTGCTTCCCTTCGTCGAGCAGAGCACGCAGCGCAAAGGTGTCGGCTCCACGGCCGGTCCTGACCTGGATTTTCTCCTGTCGGCGTC
>JACPZN010000073.1 GCA_016195505.1 Nitrospirota bacterium
GAGCCTTCCGATCAGTCGGGGGGCAGCCACGTTTTATCCAACGCGCCAAAGGGTCGCGGCTCTATGACGTCGACCGAAATGCGTACATTGATTACGTGCTCTCCTGGGGACCGATGATCTTGGGGCATGCCGCGCCTTCAGTAGTCAGCGCCATCAAGAAAGCCGCGGGCCAAGGCACCAGCTTCGGCGCCCCAACGGAATTGGAAGTCAGGCTGGCAAAAGAAATTCGCGCTGCGTTTCCCTCGATGGAGAAGATCCGGCTTGTCAGTTCCGGCACCGAAGCGGTGATGAGTGCGATTCGAGTGGCGCGAGGATTTACAAAGCGCGACGGCGTCTTGAAATTCGAGGGATGCTACCACGGCCACAGCGATTATTTGCTGGCAAAGGCCGGGTCAGGCCTGGCCACGTTGGGAATACCCGATTCGCCTGGCGTGCCGATGGATTTCGCGAAACATACCCTGACAGCTCCTTACAACGACATTCGCACGCT
Organism: Nitrospirota bacterium; assembly: GCA_016195505.1. Taxonomy (GTDB): domain Bacteria; phylum Nitrospirota; class Nitrospiria; order Nitrospirales; family Nitrospiraceae; genus Nitrospira_D. Next base: position 491 of record JACPZN010000073.1, read on the forward strand.
CCAACAACTCGTCAAAGAGCACCGCGATAAGCTTGCCTGCGTCATTCTCGAACCGATCGCGGGAAACATGGGCGTTGTTCCTCCCGATCCCGGATTTTTGTCGGCGCTCCGGCAGCTGACAGCCGAAAATGACATCTTGTTGATCTTCGACGAAGTGATCTCGGGATTTCGCGTGAGCTATGGTGGAGCCCAAGCGCTCTACGGCATCAAACCGGATCTCACAGTGCTGGGGAAAATCATCGGGGGAGGATTGCCCGTCGGCGCATACGGAGGACGGAAAGAGATTATGGATCTCATCGCGCCAGTGGGACCGGTCTATCAAGCCGGCACCTTGTCCGGTAATCCGCTGGCGGTCACAGCGGGACTAGCGACGCTCAAGCAGTTGAGGACGCGAGGAATCTACAAGAAACTTGAGGAGCGTTCAGCGGCCTTGGCCAAAGGCATCGGCGAGGCCGCGAAGAAGACAGGCATCCCGTTGACGCAAACCCGAGTCGGTTCGATGCTGACATCGTTCTTCACGCCGGGCCCAGTCGTGGATTGGAATACGGCGAAGCAATCCGACACGAAGCGGTACGGTCAGTTCTTCCACCAGATGCTGGAACAGGGCATCTACCTCGCCCCATCCCAGTTCGAAGCGGCATTTCTCTCCACCGCCCACAGCGCGCAAGATATCGAAAAGACAATTCGCGCCGCACATACTGCCTTTAAGAGCTTATAGCGAATAGCTGAGGCGTATGGCCAGAGGCTCTTTAGGGGGCATCGGCTTGTCGAGAAAGATACGTCTCGTATCGGGAGGGATACACTTCTCGTTGAGGTAGAAGCTGTTCAAAACAGTCGTCTAGCAAGGCCGCAGCGGAGCGCAGAGCTGAGGCGTACCCGGAGTACGTTGAAGCCGTGCGCGATGCGAGAACGCAGCTGGCGGCCGTTTTCAACAGCTTCCTACTCGTCGTCCTCATCCTCCGCGTCTAGCACCTCCTGCCGCTTCTGCTCTTCCATCGCATTATGAAGCAGCATGCGGATAAACATCGAATAGAGCGAGCCTTTTTCCAGTGTGCCGCCCGGAGGAATAGCGATCTTTCCTTCCTTAATCATGCGATCCATCCAGACCTTCTGATCCGGGGCGATTAAGATCGGAATCTCGATCAGCCCCACGCGTCCCATCATATCCATGGTGTAAGCCTCCGTTATTTGCCGCTCGTCTCTCGTGAAGCGTATCTCGTTGATGAAAAGCCCGAATGGTTGTTTTTGCGAGATACAAACGACGCTTCACAAGCGACGTAATTCGAGAGCATTCCAGCACGCCGTTTTGATCGTTGTCAATCGAGTGGCTCCTGGCACGACCTGTGCGTTAGCAGGGAGGCATGCGTGCTCAACCAATAACCATCATTGCCAGCGTGATCCTGTCTATAATCGGCGTGACTCCCTGGGAACTATCGGCCCATGCCGAGCGTCTGTCGAGATCCAATCTCGACTCGACCCTTCAACCTCGCTGCGATCTCTGCTGGAATCCCTCGTCGAGCGAACACAATTCGAATCGTCTGCCAACATTCAAACCCCATCGCCAACCCCGGCCGCCAGACAGCCGGCCGCACCGGTTTCCCAAAGGACGGTACAAACTGGTTCCCAGCCAGAAACAAGTCCGCCTCTCCGCGCTGCGGGCTCTCTCGAGAAGAAACACCAGACTCCTGGGCACGCAGCAGATCGTTGCGATCGACGGCGATACGCTTCGCATTGGGCCTGATCGCATTAGACTCCGAGGCATCGATGCACCGGAATTGACTGAGCCAGGCGGGCAAGCCGCACGGCAACGGCTCGAGCAACTGCTGCAAGAAGGCCCGATCCGAATTGTTCCGCATGGACAGGATGTCTACGGACGAACGGTGGCCGACGTGTTCGTGGACGGGCGCAATGTGGCGGACGTTCTCAAAAGCGAAGGATTTGCAAAAGCAGGATAGCGGTGTTGCGCCCCCTCTATCGTATTTTCAGAACATCCCTTGCTTCTGTCCGTGAAAATCATGCATCGTGAGACGAGTCGTGTCACGTTGAGTACCTCGATAAGGAGGAGATTATGGAGACTACCACGGCAATTTTCGGCGCGTTCAATCAAGGGACCTTGCCCACCATCGCCTGCTTCAATAAGGCGTCCACCCCTCTTGGGGTCGATTTCGACGCCCTGATCGCAGCCATGCAAGTATTCGTGGATAAGCACGTGGTGCCTGTCTGGGGGACGCCAGCTAAGCTGATCAAGTCCAAAGGATTCGTGAAGGGCGCTTGGGCCATGGTCTTCCTCGATAACGCCGATCAGCCAGGTGCCCTTGCATATCATGACCTCACGCCCGATGGACTCCCCCAGTCCAAGGTGTTCGTGAAGACAACCATCAAGAACCATGACTTGGTGAGCGTGTCAGCGTCTCACGAACTTGTAGAAATGTTGGTGGACCCGGCCATCAATCTTATGACCACGGGCCCCGACCCGAAGGTCATCTACGCGTACGAGAGTGCGGACCCGGTAGAAGCACTCAGCTTCCCTGTTAATGGAATTCCGATGACCGACTTCGTCTACCCTTCCTACTTCGAGGCTTTCCACAAGCTGGGGTCGGTGCAGTTCGACTACCTGAAGAAGGTCAAGAAACCGTTTCAGATTCTTTCAGGTGGCTATCAGATCATCTTCAAGAACGGCAAATGGAGCCAGGTCTTCGGCTCAGCTTCCAAAAAGAAGCACTTTGCCCGCGAAGACCGCCGCGGTCATAGGAGCGAGCAGCGTCCGCACGCGGGGAAAGGCAAGCTCAAGCGCGCCGATGTAAAGGCCATTGAAAGGGCGGAGCGCAGGGGGTGAAATTCTATGTGAATTGGTGGGATCTGACGAAGAGAAAACGGAATCATTCTACATTTTGGCGAGTGACTCCTCGGTTGTTCGAGCCAAAAACTAGAATTTCCCCTTAAATCGCTCGAGCCAGAAAACTGGAAAGTCCCCTTGAATCCCTCACACCTTTAGACATTCGTTTGCTACCCATTTTCTGGAGGACCGGTACGATATTCGGACAATCCAGGAGCTACTTGGACATAAGGACGTCAGTACGACGATGATCTATACTCATGTCCTGAATCGAGGGGACATGGAGTGGACAGCCCCGCGGATCACCTTCTGACTCCAAGTGATTGGCCGGGATATACTGCAGGCTGATAGCCGGGTAGACTGCAGAGTTCGCAGTCTATCCCGGTAGGCGAACCAGGCTGAAATCTTGAATAAGTGTTGGATGTGTAAGTAGACTAGTCTTCCCGTTGAGTGCTGAGACCACCGTGCTATGCTGGACGGGTAACCTGCAACAGACTTATTAGTTACGCATTTCGTGGACTCCAAACCTTCCAAGGAGTACGCAATTCTGGTTTCGGCACTCGATGTCTGTGTAGGTGAGTGCATTGGCGTCTCCCAATCTTGTGCAGGCATCAAATCGCCAACAGCCGCTCACTTCTACGCGTCGCTACTTTTCACGTCCCTATGCACCCGAGCCATTTCGCTTGTGTCCTTGGTGCCGCACAGCCCGTGGTCGCAGAAGAGATTGGAGAATTGGGACTTTGCGTCGGCTGCAGGACTCGTGCGGTCAATCTTGGAACTCAGGCTTACCTTTTACTACCTATGCATTGAGAAGGTTGAACGCGTTGAATGGGAGTGCCGCTGGAACACTCTCAACATGCATGATTGCCACAGTCGCCAGTACTTGTTCCAAGAAATGGGTAATTCGGCCGAACATATTGAGGGTTTTCGCAAGGACCAGGAGGAGCTTCGAGCCCGACTAGAAGAAAATCAGTACTTCAATGCCTTGCCTCCCGGAAGGCGAAAGCAGATTCTGAATGGGCAGGTGTCTCTCTTAGCACCTCTCGAAGCAGTTGCACAAAAGGCAGGTGTGGACACCAAAGAATTTCGAATTCTCTACAAACTCTTTTCGAGCCAAATCCATGGGTTCCCACTTTCGTACTACAGGATGCCAGAACAAAACCGCGGGAGGGGTGTGCACAGCGAATCGGAGGAAGGCTATACCAGCCTGTGCATTTCCTCCGCGACGAAATGGCTCGGCGGAGCAAGGCTTGAAATGGAGCAACTGTTCCGTGATGTTCGAAATGCCTAACAATTCGCTCGAGCGCACGCGTGAAAGATAAAGTGCCAAGCCCACGTCGCCGCAACCGCGGCGCTCAGCTCAACCGTTAGACGACCCGAAAGAGTAAGGCGCAAACACCCTATGACATTTTCACCCATCGTCGAAGGGACTTTTCCGATTCGAGCTTCCGCGGCTGACTTTCTCGCCGGCCTCCACCGACGCGTGACAGCTGGCCTTCTTACGGGGCAGCCGCACGCCCGCTCCAACTATGTTGTCACCGACGCCAGGCCCAACCACCTGCGTGTCGAGGCGCGCGACTGGTGGACCGCGGCCAATGTCGGTCTCAACGAACTCGACGTTCAGGTCTCCGAGCCAGGCGTCGCGCACTTCCACGTCCGCTACTGGCGGTGGGCCGGCTATGCCCTCAGCCTCGGTGCTGCGCTGGGGGTGATCGGCTTGGCTCCCCTGCTCTTGACCGATGCCCGTTCCTATATCGCCAGCCACAGGACATCGATGATCCCCGGCTTGTCAATCGATCAAAACCTGCAGTTTGCCTGGGTGATGGTGCTCTTCTGGGGCTTTATCTGGCCCTGGCTCCTTATCGTCCTTCATCAACGCCCCGTGAGACGCCTGGTCGAGTGCCTCATCAGGGAGGTCGATGCCGCAACGGTCTCCGTGGGAGCTAGGTAACGGGCTGCCTAACTCATCGCTGCAGCCGATCCCGCTTCGCGGCGCGGCTGAGCTCAGACGTTAAGCAAAGAAATAGGGACATTCTAGTTTTCTTTGCGCCTCAGCAAGAAACCTTTCGCAGGAATCAAGAATGCCTACTCTTCTACCTACTCTTGTTCTTGCACTCGCCCTGCTGCTCGGTGGGACGATGCGCGCACAGGCGGCCGAGCTCCCGCTCTTCGATGCGCACATCCATTACAATCACGACGCGTGGGAATCAGTCCCGCCGAAAGAAGCGATCGCGCGGTTGCGGAAGGCTGGTGTGCTGCGCGCGCTTGTTTCCAGTTCCAGTGATGATGGTACGCAGAAGCTCTATATCGAGGCGCCCGATCTGATCGTTCCCGAACTGCGGCCCTACAGGAAGAACGGCGAAGCGTCGACATGGTTCCGCGATGAGTCAGTGATCTGTTATCTCCAAGATCGTTTGAAACAGTACCGATACGTCGCGATCGGGGAATTCCATGTCAGCGGCGCACATGCAGACCTACCGGTCGTGCGCCGCATCGTGCAGCTCGCAAAAGAGCATGGCCTGATGCTCCACGCCCATTCGGACGCTGATGCCGTTGAGCGTCTGTTCCGTCAGGACCCGGAGGCGCGGATCATTTGGGCGCATGCCGGTTACGAGAAACCCTCGCGTGTGCGTGAGATGTTGCGCCGGTATCAGAATCTCTGGCCGGAGCTTTCGTCCCGCGATGACATCGCCTCAAATGGTCGTCTGTCAGCAGAGTGGCATGAGACCTTGTTGGAGTTTTCCGACCGCTTCATGGTCGGTACTGATACCCATATGCCAGAGCGCTGGAACATCATCAGCCCGAACGCCGACTTGGTGCGTGCTTGGCTGGCCGAGTTGCCGGCTGAAGTTGCGGAGTGCATCGCCTACAAGAACGGTGAGGCTCTGCTCACTGCGGAATTTCTTAGACAACGATAGCTGTTGGGGAGTTACACGAGCCTGATCGATTTTTCGACAAAAGCAAGGGGGGCAGACAGCGCCCCTTGTCTAAGTTGATACCCGCCGACGAACCCCTGCGCTTGATCAGAAATCGCCGGCTTTCACGTACGGGTGGCTCCAGAGCGTGACTTGTAGCAGGCACGACTTGACCCACGCGGCGTACATCTTTTCGACCTCCTCAGCCTTGTGGCCCTTTTTGGCAAGGAACGGCTTCAGCGTGAACGTCACCGGGAAGATGAGCGCGAAGAGGTCGCGAAACGGCACGATGTCCGTCGAAGCCGCGCCATCGGTGCGGTTCTTCTTCGAGCGATGGTGGCGCAGGCCAATCTCGTGCTGGTAATCGAGCCACTTCTGATCGTACTCGGCGCGGGCGGTGTCGAGGATCCATTGGCCGAAGCGCTTGCGGACCCCCCCGAGGTAGTCACCGAGCGGCTTGCCGTCGCTCTTGCCGGTGAAGGACTTAAGCAGGTGAGGGTTGGATCCGACAAATCCGTACCAGACATCCAGGATGGCTTCGACTTGATCCTTCACCACGTCGTGCGAAAGGCGCAGGTACTTCACGTCCTCCTCGCCGAACAGAGCGCTCTTCTTCATCAGTTCAAAATCTGCGACGGTCACCGGCGACCGCGCAACCGCGGAGGTGCCGATGGTGTATCCGGGGATGGTGTTGCTACCACTCATGAGTCTGTTCCTTTCGTCTTGTTGTGAATCTCCACGGCTTGACTGCCGTAGCTTCCTTATTTACGGGGGGTGAATGCTATACAGAGAGCGGGCTTCTGTCAAGAAGGCGCACCGGACTTCAGGGCAGCCACAGTCCCTTTGTCCAGACGCTTCACCTTTCCGTTACCATCCGTCGCCGCAAGGCGAGCCGATCCCTCCACGACCACTCGCCCACTCGTCTTCTCTCGCAACACGTGGGAGAACGTGAACGAGGCCGGAGTCACATCGGACAGGCTCGTTTCAATGACCAACGTTTCTCCGTACCGACTTGGCGACCGGTAATCCACTTCGGCATGCACCACAACGAAGACCGTGCCCTGCTCACTCAGCGCAGCGACCGATTGGCCGCGCGCTTCAAAATACTCTGTGCGGGCCCGCTCAAAATATTTGAGATAGTTAGCGTAGTAGACGACTCCGCCGCAATCGGTGTCCTCGTAGTAGATTTTGACTTCCATAAGCTCTCAGCAATCAGCTTTCAGCCTTAGCCCTGATAACTGACGGCTGATTGCTGAAGGCTTCATAGGTTCAATACTGGAAACTTTGGCAACGATGAGTCAGCCACACCGGTGAGCTTGAATACCACATCGTACAACTGTTGTACCCTTTCGGCTTTCAGCGGTTCGAATCCGTGTCCCAGAACCGCATGGTTCGCCGCGTCGAGCAGCGGCTTCATCGTGGGCCACTCGCGGAGGAAGGATTGGCCCAATTGATCGCCTAAGCCGGCCAGCACGCGAAACTGCGCTTGCAACGGCAGTTTATACTTGCCGTCGATGTCTTCGAGATAGCAGGCTCGGCAGGTTTCCTGAAGGGCCTGCGGGAGTTGCTCCGGCTGCACATCCCAACTTTTGATCCTGTGCGACTTGAAGAGCTGGCGTTGCGCAAAGGCTTCGAGCGCACGGACGAGC
>JACPZN010000078.1 GCA_016195505.1 Nitrospirota bacterium
CAGGCTCGCAGAGTGTGAGCCCTAACGTGTGGCGATAGACACTCTACTTGCCGATAAACATATCTGATTCCGAGCGTCCCGCCTTGCCGTTTGACCGAGTCTTTTTTAGAATGAATACGGTCGCAGATGATGTAGTGAACCACTCGGGCGAGTTACTTCATGAGTGAACGGGCATGAAGCTGCTGAAGGGATGGTGGAGCTGGTTTTGGCGTCAAAGCCTGCTCAACAAGATCGTCATCTTCGGACTGATTGCCGCCATCGTGCCATTGTTCCTTCCTACGGTCGTTGCCTGGTTCAGACCCACGATGATCAAGGTGGGTGTCGCTTTCTACGTGTACGAGCGGGCTTTCCAGTTGCAGGGGATGAATACGGTCTATTTTTTTGAGAAGCGGAATCTTGTGTCCGATTGCAGTCTCCGCCGTACTGAACAATCCATGCCGAAAGGCCGTGCCAAGGCGCATGATCCGCAATCCTGGGTCTTGATCAAGTTACTCCTTGAAAACGCGTCGGACCGAAGCATTACGAATCTCCAAGTGGGCGTCAGGTCTCCTGCCTTGAATTCCGCCACGCGGTTGTTGACGTCGCCGAATGTGGAAGCCGCCGGGAAACGGGACACTCCCGCTTCCGATTCCCGGCCGGTGTATGTGGTCTCGATAACGGCCCTCGCGCCGATGAGCTCCGTGGTGCTCAGCTTGAAGACTCCGATCGACGAGAACCTCCGTCAGTTTATCTATGTCAATCGTCGTCCGGTCACCATTCAAGTACCCTATGTGTCAGCGGATCAGTTTCGATCGTATCCGCCGATCGTGTCCCGCACCAACGCCATAAAGATCTTGAACCGGGAGAGTGTCCTGCGAACCGATGGGGAAACGCTTGTGGATGAGAAGATTGAGGTTGCCATGTTGCCGGCCGGCGAGCCTGACTCGAAGGAGGAAGAAGCGTCATATAGACTTCTTCCTAAGGCGCGCGCTTGTTCAGAGGGAGAGGCGGGCATTTGGTAGGGGTGAGCCATTCACCCCGCGTCTGAGACCATGTCTCTCCAAGATGTGATGTCTTGCCCAGGAGTCCACATGATGAAACGACTGCTCTTACTCACATTACTGGTGCTGACGAGTGAATCAGCCTATGCGGAATGGGTGCCGGTTCAGAAGGAATATCTCTTGCCAGGGCTGCAGACGGTGTACATCGATCCAACCACCATCGAACGAGACGGGGCCCTGGTGACGCTGTGGTAATTATCCGACTATAACTGGATGCAAGGGGGACCGAGATCAGCTAACCGATTTTTGCGACGACAACCCAGAAGCAATTCGACTGCATGGAAAAGCGCCTTCGCCTGCTGGCATACACGGAGTTCTCACACCGCATGGCATCCGGTACAGCAGCTGATGGACTTGTAGACCAAGAGGGGTGGCTACCAGTTGAGCCGGCCAGCATGAGCCAATCGTTGTGGGAAGTTGCCTGCGGCACGGCGCGATCGCGCCGTGCCGAAGCGACCGACGTCTCTTCCAGTTAGAATTCAATAGCAGCTTTTCCGGCAAGCAATCCTGTTGCCCAGGCCCATTGAAAATTGAAACCGCCGATGCGGCCGTCGCAGTCCAGAATCTCGCCAATTAAATAGAGACCCGGCACAACCTTAGATTCCATGGTCCGAAAGTTCACCTCTTCTAACGGAATCCCCCCCGCCGTGACTTCTGCGTAGTTCCAGCCACGATCCGATTTGACTGGCATCTGAAATTTAGTCAGTTCGGCGATCAGACGGTCTCGCTCCTCGCGCCGCACTTGCGCGATGGCTCTCTGCGGATCGGTTTCGACATACAGGCAGAGTTGCTCGGCGAGCCGTTCCGGAATACGAATCGTCAGCGTTTTCACCAGCGATCTCCGGGGATGGCCTGCCGCTTGTTCCGCGAACCACTGCCTAGCCTGCTCTTGTGTCTGATCCGGCAGAAAGCTCGCATAGACTTCGGCCTTGTCTCCTCGTTCCCGAGCCAGCGTCCAAAATCGGCTGGCGTCCATGACGACCGGACCGCTGATCCCGAAGTGGGTCCACAGCAAGCTTCCGGTCCGCCTGTCGACGTTGCGGCCTTTCACATTCGTGGTGAGTTCGACTTCGTGTGAGAGACCGGAAAGTGTCTTGTGGAACATCCTGTCGTCGAGGACCAGCGGCACCAGAGCCGGGGCGGTGGCTGTCACCTCATGGCCCAACCGTCGTGCCAGCTCATAGCCGAATCCATCGCTCCCCGATTTCGGGACCGATCTGCCTCCAGTGGCAAGAACCACCCTGCGCGCCTTCAAAGTTCCATGAGTATGATGGACGGCAAATCCCGCTTCTGGAGCAGGAAGCCGGTCGATCTCAGTCACCCGATGGTCCGGGCGAATGACCACGTCCGATTCGCAGCAGCGCTCGATGAGCGCGTTCAGAACCGTCCGTGCCTTATCGGTGACTGGAAAGAGCTTGCCGGTCTCTTCGCGTTTGAGTTCGACCCCCAGCGAGGCGAACCACTTGATGGTGTCTTCAACCCGGAATGCCGCCAGCACATTCTTGATGATGTGGTGGTTGCCGAAGAAGTCGCTCGGCGTCACGACCTCGTGCGTGACGTTACATCGCCCGCCACCGGAAACGAGGATCTTCGCTCCAATGGTCTTGGCCCCATCAAGGACGACAATGGTCCGTGAGTCCGATAGCCTGGCCGCTTCGCCTGCAAAAATGGCTGCAGTCAGGCCGGCCGCTCCAGCCCCGACAACTACGACATCGCATTTGGTTGGCTCGTCAACATTAGACACTTTTAACTACCTGTTAACACGGGATTAATCTCACGATGTTACGTTTCCCACCGTGCGCTGCTGAGTTCATCGTCGTCATTCACATCAGCAGGAGGTGGGCGCCATGACTTGTCAAAAATGCAAAGGGCTGATGATCGAGGAGCGGCAACCGGAACTGTCGCCCAGCACGATTGTCCATCGCTGTATCAATTGTGGTCTACTCCTTGATCCGTTAATTCAGCAGAACCGCAACAACCGTATGCGGGCGAAAGAGTCGTTCCTCCATGCGGCGTAGCGTAATGTTTGGTTCCATCCGGTCGTTGTGGACAACTTACGCATGATCGGATGGGAGGGGGTGGGCGTCGCGTGCGTGGTCAGATCGAAAACTCTGCCCAGAGAAATGTATGGTCTGACGGGTCTTTCGCTCGCCTCGGCTCGACGTCCACGTCTGCCCCCACGCATTTTTCCGCCAGCGGCGCCGTCGACAGAATATGGTCGATGCGCCAACCTTTGTTGTTCTCCAGCGAACTCGGCGCCCGGTAATCCCAAAACGTATACTGTTGACGCATCGGATAGAGCCTCACGAACACATCTTGAAATCCCCAGGCAACCGTTCTCTCGTAGGCTTTGCGGGCATCCTCGTGATAGCAGACATGGTTCAGATGTTTCTCCGGGCTATGCACGTCCATCGGTCGTGGAGCCACATTCATATCCCCACACCAAATTGCCGGGGTCCGCGGTGAGAGGTGTTTCTCGAAATATTTCCGCAGCCGTTCGTACCAGCCCAGTTTGTACACATACTTCGGTGAATCGATTTCAAATCCCTGCGGTACATAGGTATTCACGATGGGAATTCCGTCAATGACGACCCTGAGCAAGCGGGCGTCATCCGGATCTCCTCCATCGTCGAATCCATAGAAAGTCGCTTCGGGTTTCTTCCGGCTGAGGATCGCCACACCGTTGTACGACTTCATCCCTCGGAACGTGACTTCATACCCTGATGGCGCCAGGGCCAGCAGAGGAAACTCGCTATCCTGCACTTTAGTTTCCTGGAGGCAGAGGACATCGGGCCTCTGACGATCGAGCCATTCCAGCACAATGGGCAGGCGTTTGCGCAGGGAATTGACGTTGAAGGTGGCGATTTTCATAGCGGACTTGGTCGGAGCCGAGCCCGCGGCATCCTAGCAAAAGCGGAACGTAGCAACAAGCTTCGGAAGAAGCAGTCGCTGGCTCTCCGAGATCCCAGAACACACGACACGGGCTGGTTCACTGCTATCGGCCTGTCACCATATTAAGTCCCGGTACCTTCAAGGCACGGACGGCATCCCGAATGACCTCAATGACCTGGGGCCGTGTGAATCCGCGCCGCCAGGCGAGCCCAATCCGACGACCCGGCACCGGTTTCGCCAGGTCGATCGCGACTAATCCCTTATTTTCGTATTTTCGCGTGAGGGCACTGCAGGGTAACACCGTGATGCCTAACCCGGAAGCCACCATCTGTCGGATGGTTTCCAGGGAGTTTCCCTGCCAGCCTTCGGCATCCGACCGGCTGAGTTCGGGACAGGCATCCAATACTTGTTGCCGAAAACAGTGCCCTGCGTGCGGCAGGAGCACCTTCTCCGATCCGAGCTGCCGCGAATCAATCAACTTCTTTTTCTGCCAGGGATGTCCAACCGGGACCAACACTTTAAACGGTTCGTCATACAAGGCTTGGGTTATGATCGCAGGCTCGTCGAAGGGCAGGGCGATCATAATCACATCCAATTTTCCGCTCTTCAGCATCCCGGTCAGATTGAGCGTGAGATTTTCTTCCAGCTCCAGCGGCATCTTTGGGGCGCGCGCGCTCAACAGCGGAACCAAATCCGGGAGGATGTAGGGTCCGACCGTTGCGATAACACCAAAGCGGAGCGGTCCCGCCAGTTGATCTTTCCCTTGCGCCGCAAGGACTTTGATTTGATCGGCCTCTTCCAACACTCGTTGGGCTTGGTGGACAATCTGTTCTCCTAACGGCGTGAGCGTGATCTGATTCTTCCTCCGCTCAAAGATCGTCGCGCTCAGTTCCTCTTCCAGTTTCTGAATGGCCAGGCTGAGCGCGGGCTGCGAAATACAACAACGGTCAGAGGCGCGTCCGAAGTGGCGCTCCTGCGCCACGGCGACGATATAGCGAAGTTCGGTGAGGGTCATGGGACAAGCTGCCGAGAAAAGGTCGGTCGATTGATTTATTCAACTGATCGTCACATCTAACATAATCAATTGGAATAATAGACTAGCCGGCGTTAGATTTCCATCAGAACTGTTTCAAAGCCGATCGGGCTTTTCGCAAGGGTGTAGCCGATGCGATAAAGATTTCGCTGCGCGATGCACTTGCATCGACATAGCAAGACAGGTAACGTTGCAGTGGACGGCGCTATCGTACCGGCACTGACCCGAGATTATGGCGGGCGCTCGGCGTCTGCCTACGAAAGGGGAGGAGCCATGAAATCTAATATTGAGATGACTGAACATGCGAGGATGAAGGAGCATCCTTGCTCTATTCCGGTAGTCAAGAGATGATCGTCGATTTCCTGGATGGCCATGAAACAATAATTCGTCAACTTTGTGAGGATGTGCAGATGATCGCGGAGAAGTATCATGTTGTGGGTACCAGCGATGTCCTCACCGCCATCCACGAACAACATGAGAAAATGAGCTCGATGTCGCGTGCGAACTTCGAAGGACCGTCGAGATAGTGGTTTACAAATTGATCTAATGCGCAATGACATTTCTGTCACTGCATAACTGGAGGAGATGAAGATGAGGAGACGGAAGCTGACGATTTCGATATCTGTGTGTGCGTGTATGGTGTTCGGACTGCTGATGGGATTCTCTTATGGCGAGGCACAAGGGGAAAAGGCAGGAGGGGAGTACAAGCTCAAGATTCCTTTCGGCCTCGAAGAGTCTGCTGTGGTCATTCCGGCCGACAATCCTTTGACGAATGAGAAGGTCGAGTTAGGCCGGTTGCTGTTCTTTGACAAGCGACTGTCGCAGGATAACACCATCGCGTGCGCGAGTTGCCACCTCGCGAAATTCGCGTTTACGGACGGCAAGCCAGTCTCCACGGGCATCCGAGGCCAGAAGGGCGGTCGCAGCGCGCCGGCATCCTTCAACCGGGTGTTCAGCAGCGCTCAATTTTGGGACGGCCGGGCCGCGACATTGGAAGACCAATCGATCGGTCCGTTTACGAATCCGATCGAGCACGGCTTTGCCAACTACGATGTGATGATGGCGAAGATGAAGAAGATCCCCGGCTACAGGAAACTCTTCATGCAAGTCTTCGGCGAGGATATCACGATCGGCAACGTGGGTAAGGCCATAGCCAGCTTTCAGCGCACCGTCCTCTCCGGCAACAGCCCGGCCGACCGGTTCGATCAGGGACAGGAAGAGGGGGCCATCCCAGCAGGGGCTCAGCGCGGCCTGATCCTGTTCCGGGAAAAAGCACGGTGCACGAAGTGCCATTCCGGGTTCAACTCCACCGACGAAAAGTTTCACAACCTCGGCATCGGCTGGGATGACAACAAAGTCGATCTTGGTCGCTACGTGGTGACCGGCAATGCCGAAGAAATCGGCGCATTCAAAACCCCGACCTTGCGGGAGATCGCCCGAAGCGCACCCTATATGCATGACGGGCGCTTCAAAACTCTTGAAGAAGTCGTGAATTTCTACAACAAGGGTGGTGTCAAGAATCCTCACCAAGACAATCTCGTTATTCCGCTCGAGCTGTCGGAGGAGGAAAAGCACGATCTGGTGGAATTCCTCCACACACTCACCGGCGAAGGCTGGCAGCACGTGACGGCGCCGAAGTCATTTCCGAAGTAACTCGTAAATCTGATCGCACGATGTAATTAGAGGGCTTCCTCCGACTGGTAGTCGAAGGAAGCCCTCTTCATTTATCCGAACTGGAAGGATCTGGACTGGTCGTTAGGACGCGATCATCTCGATGAGATAACGACGCAGGATTGACTGTTCGATGCGGGATCGGCCACGATCCGGCGCAGGAAACCGGAGTACGAGATGCATCGTACCTGGTTCCGGCAGTTGAATCGTGATTCGCGGTTCCGGCGAAGGCGCTTCGAGGAGATTCGTCTGCTCCAGTAATTTCATCTGGCGCGCTGCTTCTTCCATGAATTGTGCACATTCGGCCTTGGCAACCTCCAGCAGAGTCCGTTCGGCCTGCTGCCAATCCTCGCCAGCTTTGATCGGAATCACCAGCGTATACAAACCGTACTCTTGGCCAGGATTTTCTTTGATCAATGGATACGTAAACAACAGACTATTCGGGAAGATGGTTACGCGACCGGTATACAAATGAGCAGATTGCCCGGGGCCGATCTCTAACAATTTGGTCGCAAAGACGTCATGATCAAGCACTACTCCGCGGTGACCGGCAATTTGAATCCGATCGCCGACGGCATAAACTTTTCCGCCAACCCGCAAGGCTGCGCCGCTCCAGCAGAGAAGGAGCTCTTTCGTCGCCAACACCAACGCCGCCGCCAATGCGACGAGAGAAACGGCAAAGGCTTGCAGTTCGTGGGCCCAAATGATCACGAGGCCGATGAGAAAGGCGAACACGATCGAGTTTCTGGTGGTCACGACCCATCGCCGCTTTGATTCCATCGAGAGCGTCGGATTTTTTGAGATCCACCGCACCACCAGTGTTCTGGTAATCACCAGGGAGACCAATAGAATCAGAGACTTCAGCCCATCCAAGGCCACAAGGCTGTCGATCTGCAACCACCCGATTTGGGTCACGGTTATCCTCTTGTTTCGTTGTCGCGTTGTCCTCGGCGAAGGTCAGCGTACACCGATAGCAATACCGGGTGGGCTACGCTACACCGGACGCGTTGACCTGCGCAACTCTCTTTGGTGCGCCACGCAGGGCTTGCTTCGTGCGTTCCACTTGCAAAATACTAGATTTGCCTCTCAAGTTTTCGGTACCTTAAAGATCTATGCTGTATGTCTTGCCCTCTCAGCGGACGTGTCGGATGGTGCCTGATGAGAGAGGGTAGGGGCGTTCAACGAATGATCCATACAGTCTTCATGGTCGTTCTTCTTGGTCTGCCTTTTACGCTCGGCTTCGCCGCAGCGAACGAGAGTCGGGTAGCCAGACAAGAGCTGGCACCAACGGCCTCATCGACGAGCGGCAAGCCGGATCCTCTCTCTGCTCCAGCCAAGCCCCATGCATCTGACGGCGAAACCAAGCCCGCCGACAAGACCAAGCCAGCAGCGAACAATGGTGTGGCCCAGAAGCCGGCCATGCCGGCCCCCCCTGCCGAAATTACCGGAAAGGACGGGGTTCCGATGGTGCTGGTACCTGCCGGTGAATTTACGATGGGGAGCGATAAGGGCGATGAAGATGAATCACCCGTCCATCGTGTCTATCTGAACACGTTCTACCTCGATAAGTTTGAAGTGACCAACGGACGGTTTGCCAAGTTTGTCGATGCAATCCAAAGCGAGCCACCCTGGGGGTTTGCGGATAAGGACACGCCTGTTGCCCACGCAGATCGACCGGTGCGCTGGGTGAGTTGGATGGACGCGATGGGCTATTGCCTCTGGGCGGGCAAGCGCCTTCCAACGGAGGCGGAGTGGGAAAAGGCTGCGCGCGGGACTGATGGGCGAGTATACCCTTGGGGAAACGATCTGCCGACTCCGGTGCATGCGGTCTTTGGATTGAAGGAGGGCGGTGCCGAGACGGTGTCTTTGATCGGCAATCGCGACAGAGGGAAGAGCCCATATGGCGCGCACGATCTGGCTGGCAACCTCTATGAATGGGTGACAGACTGGTATGCGGAAGATTTTTATGCGAACTTTGCAAATAATCCGGCGATCAATCCGCGCGGGCCCAGTGAAGGCACGGCGAAAGTTCAGCGCGGTGGATCATACATCAACAATGCGTACCGATTGCGGTCCTCCTTTCGCACAAAGGGCGATCCAACCGAGCAGGACCCGCACGTCGGCTTCCGTTGCGCTCAGGATGTCCCGAAAACGCCATAGCGGTACCAAGTTTCTGGGTCTGAAAGGCAATACGATCAAAGTGCGGGATCGCCAGGAGCATGTAGCAAAAGGCAATCAATGAAACGCTATTGTGTTAAGCAAGCCACCAGATTGAAACTGAGCCATTTCGACCCCGACGAGACCGGCGATTATAAGAAGAACGACGACGGCAAGGCCACGGCCAAGGCAGAGACGTCCAAGCTGATCGCGAAGCTCGATGGCTTGCAGGAGCGCCTCTATGCCAATGCGAAGCAGTCCTTGCTGATTGTGTTGCAGGGCATGGATACGAGTGGAAAGGATGGCACGATCAAGAGCGTGATGTCCGGTGTGAACCCGCAAGGGTGCAAGGTAGTGGCCTTCAAGGCCCCGTCCAAAGACGAATTGGCCCACGACTTTCTATGGCGTGTCCACCGTGAGGTTCCGCCGAAGGGGTTCATCGGGATCTTCAACCGATCACACTATGAGGATGTGCTGATCACACGGGTGCATGGCTGGGTGTCCGACAAAGCGGCGAAACGGCGATTCAACCAGATCAAGGAATTTGAGGAACTTTTATGCGAAAACGGGACCGCCGTGCTGAAGTTCTTTCTCCATATCTCGAAAGACGAGCAAAAAGAGCGGTTGGAAGCCCGCATTGCCAATCCGATGAAGCTTGAGACACCGCCGGCGCCCGAGGGTGTCGATTTTGCCAAGTTGAAGATTATGTGAAGACGCATATTGTCCGCTGGTTTTTTCGGCTGTTCATCGGTGGGATTCTTCTTGCCTCTGCGCTCGGCAAGTCGCTCAACCTGCCGGGATTTGTGGATGTGCTGATCACCTATCAAGCGATACCGGCTTTGTTACTCTGGCCCATAGCTCTCCTGATTACTGGCTTTGAATGGTTACTCGGGGCCTGGGTCCTCTCAGGATGGCGGCTTGTGACGGGGGCCTTCTTTCGCTGGCCCTCTACGCAGGCTACGCGATCTGGATGATGTTATCGCTTGTTCGAGGCCTCGACCTTGCCAAC
>JACPZN010000079.1 GCA_016195505.1 Nitrospirota bacterium
ATCGTGGATGCGGCTCATGCCTGTGCCAAGCTGATCGGCGCTGCGCTCGAGGCCTGGACCAAGCTACTGAACCTCACCAAAGTAGTGGACCTGATCGTACGTGAAGAGAACCGAGTCGAGGGTGTGGTGGTCAACTGGGCACCCGTGGAGGCGATGGGACACGACATCGCGCATGTGGATCCGATCGCCCTGGAGTCTAAGATTGTCGTGGATGCCACCGGCCATGACGCGGTCGTTGTGGAACTGCTGCACAAGCGTAACTTATATAAAGCCGTTCCCGGGAACGGCGCAATGTGGGTATCCCGATCTGAGGAAGAAGTCATGGACCGGACCGGCGAAGTCTATCCCAATTGTTTCGTCATCGGACTGGCCGTCGCCGCCGTATACGGCACCCCGAGAATGGGCCCGGCCTTTGGCTCAATGCTGCTTTCCGGAAGGTATGGGGCGGAGTTGATTAAGAAGAAACTGAAGAACGAATAGCCTTCAGCTGTCAGCAATCAGCCGTCAGCCTCAAAATAAAATGCTGAAAGCTGAGAGCTGATGGCTTCTCTGCTGGTCACTATGGACGTACAGGATTTTTTAATTCAAGGCGAAGGCCACGAAGAAGACAAGCGCGAAGCGTGGACTCTTTTTCAGCAGGCCTATGAACGACAGATGAAGGGTGAGCTGGAAGAGGCCGTCAATCTCTACAAGCGGTCGCTGGCCACACATCCTCGTACAAGAAAGCCCTCCTCCTCAACCCGAACTATGCACTCGCCAAGAAGGCGCTCGGGCGGCTTGTGAGCTCGCTGAACTGACGAGGTTTGTTTGGTTTATTTGGTTTGTTTTGTTTTTCTTGTTTGATACCAATAGACCAGACCACCGAGTTGAACGAGACAAACGGAACAAACCAAATGAACGAAACAAGCCAGAAGACCATTCTCGTCGCCATCACAGATGTTTTCTTCTATACCAAAGTGCGCGACGCTTTGCTGCCGAAGGGATATCGGATTGAAAAGGCCCGCGTGCAGCAGGACATTACCGACAAAGCCTCATGGATCAGCCCAAGCGCCGTGATCCTCAATATGAATGACCAGGCATTGGACGCCTTCCAAGCGCTGGAGGCCCTCAAGGCCGATCCACGATTGAAAGCGATTCCCACGCTGGCCTTCGCCAACCACGAAGAAGTCGATACCTGGAACCGTGCCAAGGCGCTTGGCGTAACCAGGATCGTGTCCCGCAATGAATTTTCCAATCGGACGAAAGATCTTCTGGAAGAAGTAATAGCCAACAGCCGTCAGCAATCAGCAGTCAGCTCTGAGCTGAAAGCTAAACGCTGAAAGCTTCGTAGCGAGAAATCCATGAAACAATCCCGCCTCCACACACACCACGCTCAACTCGGCGCGGTCTTTGAAGAGATGACCGGGTGGACTATGCCCGCCCACTATGGCGACATGGCCGCGGAGCATCGTGCCGTTCGCCAGGCGGTGGGAATCGCCGATCTGTCACATCGTGGCAAGATCAGAGTCACGGGCGACGACCGTGTAAAATGGTTGCAGAGCGTGATCAGCAACGATGTTCTTCCCCTTCAACCTGGGCAAGGCCGCTACTCCAGCTTGCTGACCCACAAAGGGAAGATGCTCACCTACTTTCGCCTGTACATGCAGACCGAAGCAATTATGTTGGAAGACGTGGGCGAAATCGGTGAGACGACCTTTCTCGCCCTGCGCAAGTTCCTCCTCTATGGCACCAAAGCCAAGATGGAAAACTGCGCCGAGAGTTGGGGGCTTCTATTGATCAGCGGGCCGAAAGCCGCTCATGTAATCCAATTCGCATTCGGCGTCGATGTCACCGACCTTCAGCCGGTGAACTTTGTCACAGCGCAGATCGGCGGGTACCAGGCCCTGGTGCTTCGTACGGAAGAAACGGGTGAGGTCGATATCGAGATCCTGCTCCCAGGCGAAGGCCTTTCGACCGCATGGAACAGTTTGATGGAGGCCGGTGTCAAGTTTGGGATCAAGGCGATCGGCAGCCACGCGCGAGATGCGTTACGCATGGAAGCCGGCATTCCCAAGGCCGGTCAGGATTTGAATGAAGAGATTGTCCCGCCTGAAGCGAATCTGGAAGGGAAAGCTTTTAGCCTCAGCAAGGGCTGCTATCCCGGCCAGGAAGTTGTGGCGCGAATGGACACTTATGGGAACGTGCGTCGCCACCTGGTGGGGCTAATCCTGAAAGATCCGATTGTTCCACCGCACAGAGCCAAACTCTACAGCGGAGATCGTGAAGTGGGGTGGGTCAGCAGTGCAACCCACTCACCACAACTCAATGAGGTGATCGCATTCGGATTTCCGCTCCGGGACTTCAGCAAGCCTGGTACGGAGCTGACCGTGGAATTCGACAGTCGCAGACATCCGGCCACGGTCTACACCTTGCCCTTCTATACGAAGACCTAGCCCACATTATTCACGAGGGTTCGTGACAAGACCTTCATGAATAGTGCCGATTAGCGCACCGAGTGTCGAGCCAATGGTGAACTGCCACAC
>JACPZN010000080.1 GCA_016195505.1 Nitrospirota bacterium
CTCCCACGATGTCAGATAACGATTCGCTGTGGTCATCGCATGCTCCTATGCTTGATTGAATTGATCAGTACCGGAATGACACATCCTCACCCGGGAAGATGTTGTCCATTAGGCCTCGATCGCGATCGCTTCACCAATTGACGGCAAGAACGCCTCTGCCGGGAGGATGTTGTACCGTCTTCGCAGCTCCTCAACCTGTTCTCCCATAACCGGCCAGTAGTCCCACCCGTTGTTGAGATCCACATTCATCGCCGCCCCGCGTCGAATCGCGATCATGGCTTTCTCAGGGTTGAAGAAGCCGGTGCGGGCTTTCGTGATCGGCGTCATGCGGATACCCACATGGAACTGCAGCAGGACAAAAAAGATGAAGAGCCAGGGGTCGCGGCGCTGGAAACCCGCGCTGAAACAGGCCACTTGAACCTCTCCCTCTGGGTCCGTCCCGTAGCCGGATAAGATGTGCGCGCAATCGTGAAACAAAATTGGTTCCGCCGCACCACCTCTTTCCCCCGGCAGGGCGAATCCGTTCTCGCGGCAATAGTCCCAATAGGCGCGTCCCAGTGAACCGGAAGGATACTGTTCCATGGCCTGATAGCGGGCGGCGAGCGCCGGATCCTCATTCCTTCCGATCATCCCGCGCATAAACCTATAGAGGCCCCTGACTACCTTTGTGTTCCAGATTTCGTTGACTTTGTCTCTCAACCAGAATCGGCGTGCCAGATCGAGGCGCAGTTGAAAGATCTCCCCTTTGAGCACATGCCGTAGGTCCTTTACTTCGGGAGCACTGACCTCCAGCGCCTGCGCGAATTGCTCCACGAGGTTCGTCTCCTGGGTATTGGGTTTTCCGTCGATGAGGGACATCACGATGAGTCCCTGTACCAGCTGCTGCCTGAGCTGAGGATCGGGAAATCCCACAGCCAGATCCGCCGGCGTGATTGGAGGGAGCTGGTCCACCTCATGAGTCGTCCCGAAGATTCGTTGGATCGACGCCAGCAGATGCAGTTCCGAATCATCGAGTACTCCATCTGCCAGCGCGACAGTTTTCATGGCTCGCAACCCCCAATAGGCCTGTTCCTGGCTCGGTATCTTCAACTCCATAGCGTCCCCCCTGTGGAATGGTGAACCATATGATCGCGGGCTTGAACGCCGGGCTTCCTACGAACTGGGGGCAGTAGTCCACCATCTCCGGAGCCACTTCGATCGTATGAGCCTGTAGGCAACCCAGACAAAGAGCAGCACGGCAATTAGCGGCCCTGCGATGGACAGCGCAAGCTTCTGATAATCGACCATGTGCACCCGCAGGAGATACTGCGGGCGTTTCAGAAGATTGTGCTTCTCCGATGCAATAGTAACCGTATACAGGCCTTCGTCCAGGCTGACTTCGCTCCGGAGCACTCCGTCCGGGTGAGAGATCGGACGGACATCCGCCACAATGTCAGCTTCTGACTCATTCTTGCCGTTTCTCTTCATGACCCGCATCCCGACCGGCTCGGTGCGCAGGGCGGGATCCACGAGGTCCACTACCAGGAAGGTCTCACCTGCCTGAGGAATCTCCGTGCAGTATTGCTCATGCAGTTCGTATTGCGGCTGGTAAGCACTGAAATGCACCGCGCGTTCACCGGTCTGGCGTAGACAGGGGTCCTGTTCCATGTCAGAGCCGCCATGTGCCGCGGCTTGAATGATCTCCTTCGGAAATCCCTGTCGTCAATTTAGACTTGGTGCCAGGACGGTCCGCCGAAGTGACGGCACGGTGCCGAAAGATCGGCACCGACTAAGAACTTTCATGGAGGCTGGGCGAGAAACCTGGCTAGGATGGGCGGGAGATACTGAGCTTCTGCATTTTGGACTGGAGGGTGGTTCTTTTCATGCCCAGCTTGGAGGCTGCACCAGCAGGACCACCGATGATCCATTTCGACTCGCGAAGCGCCTTCAGAATATGCTCGCGTTCGGCTTGTTCAAGAGTCGTGGCCCCAGCCTGTGTGGTATGACCCGGCGTCCGCTTCAGTTCGGCGAGCGACACAACGAGATCCGGCCCTTGAGTAAGAATCACCGCTCGCTCGATGAAATTTTCCAGCTCCCGCACGTTGCCGGGCCAATGATAGGCTTGGAGCGCTTGCATGGCCTCCGACGGAATCGTCTCGATGCGTTTCTTCATCCGTTGTGCGAATTTCTGAGCAAAGTGTCGAACCAACAAGGGAATATCCTCCACCCGTTCCCGCAGGGGAGGAACGGTGACCGGAAAGACCTTGAGCCGGTAATACAAATCACTACGAAACGCCTGCTCCTCAACCATTCGATCCAGGTCGCGGTTTGTTGCGGCGATCACGCGGACAGCGACGCGAATCGTCCTGGTGCTCCCCAATCGTTCGAACTCCTGTTCCTGGAGCACCCGGAGCAACTTGACTTGTAATTCCAACGGAATCTCCCCCACCTCGTCGAGAAAGATCGTGCCGCGGTCCGCCAATTCAAACCGGCCGATCTTGGCGGCGATCGCGCCGGTAAATGCGCCCCGTTCATGTCCGAAGAGTTCACTTTCCAACAGCCCCGTCGGAATTGCGGCGCAATTGAGCTTGACGAACGTTCGTTCCCGCCGATCGCTGCGATTATGAAGCGCCCGCGCGACCAGTTCCTTTCCACTGCCGGTTTCGCCGAGAATCAGGACGGTCGAATCAGTTGCCGCCACAGTCTGGATTTCTTTCAGAAGCAGCTTGAGAGCCCGGCTATCACCGACGATTTCCTCGAAGTTGTATTCCGCCTGGATTTCCTCCTCCAGGTATAACTTTTCCTTTGCGAGCTTGTCCCTGAGCGATGAGATTTCCTGATAGGCCATTGAGTTCGCAGTGGCGAGCGCAACCTGTGCGCCGATCCAGCTCAGCAATTTCGCATCGTCGTCGGTGAACGAGCCCTCCCGCTTGCTGACGACGCTCAGCGTGCCCAGTCCTCGCCCATGCGAGATAAGAGGAACAGCGCAGCCGGATTTCAGGCCCGCGGCGGCACCTCGCTTCATGATCTCTGCAGGAAA
>JACPZN010000081.1 GCA_016195505.1 Nitrospirota bacterium
CATTAAGAAAGATTTGTATCGGCGGGATTTTACGATCAATGCGCTGGCTGTGCGCTTGAACGGAAAGGGCTTTGGAGACGTATTGGATTTCTATGGGGGACAACGGGACTTGAACGACAAGGTTGTGCGTGTGTTGCACGGGCTGAGTTTTGTCGAAGATCCGACCCGTGTGTTCCGTGCGATTCGATTCGAAACGCGGTTTGGGTTTCATTTGGGCCGGGATACCGCGGCACTCATCGACGGCGCTGTGAAGATGAACTTGTTCCATAGGCTATCAGGGCACCGTTTGTTGGAAGAGCTGAAACTGCTCCTGGGAGAGCGCGAGCCGAAACAGTCCGTAAAGAGACTGGCGGATCTTGGACTGCTGAGGTTCATCCATCCCAAGCTGGACTGGTCCGGTCGATTGCAGGCTCTATTGAGCGCCATCGAACAGGCGGTGGATTGGTATCGGTTGCTGTACCTCGATCGGAAGATGGAAGTCTGGCTCGTCTACATGATGGGCCTACTCGAAGTCTTGCCGGAGCAAGCCGTGACGGAGGTGCTCAAACGGTTTCCATTTTCTCAGCCAGAAGCCATCAAGCTGAAATCAGCCCGCGTGGGCTGTCACGGAGTGATTCGCCGGCTTGGAAGACGACCTCCGCTCAGACCGGCGGAAACGTTTCGGCTCCTGTCCGGACTGTCCGACGAAACACTCTTGGGCCTTATGGCTAAGAGCAAAGGGGAATCGGTGAAGCGGCAGGTGTCGGCGTTTCTAACGGTCTATCAACATATGAAACCTGTTGTGACCGGCGTGGAGCTGAAGGCGATGGGGTTGAAGCCGGGGCCGCAGTTCAAAAATATTCTCGATCGGTTGCTCGACGCCAGGCTCAACGGCGAGCTGAAGACGGAGTCGGAAGAACGGGAGTTGGCGCGCAGGCTTGTGGGCAAGGAACAGCCGATCAGTTCATCGGAGTAATCGTGGTCGAGACTTCGTTCGGCAGCAACAGCGTCACGGTCGCCTGGTGTTTGGCGTCCGGTTGAATCAATGCGAATAATGGAACAGGTTGAGGCACTGCCCCTGGTGGAAGGGCGAGCATGGCCGGAAAATCGATTAGCGGTGAGAGTGTCACAAGACTCGACAGCCTAAGCCGGAATGCCATGAGGATGTCGCGTAACCGATTCGACTTTTCCTGATCCGACAACCCCTGATTCGGCGCAATTCCGACTTCCCACAACGGACGGGTAATGGTAACCGGGTAAGTCAGCCCGAGCTTCTGGGCGTCGGGTGTGACGTCAATCAAGACACCTGCCTCAATTGCTTCTTGCCGATTCACAATTAATTGCTTGGCGCTCTCGTCCACACCGGCACCGCGTAGTTCGTCAGTTCCTTTGAGCTGAGTCTCCTGTGTCGAAGTTGCGATGGCAGGTAACTCGTTCGGTCGAGCTATTTCCTCAGCATCGGTTTCGAGAGTGGGGAGCACGATGTCCTGTTGCGGCTTTGATGGGAGCACTCGGGCGAGCCCCTCGTAGACGAGTTGGGCTGATTGTGACCAGGCAGGATTAAGCGGTCGACCGGCAAACGCCGCTTCAGCCGCTTTTCGTTCATCGTGGGTCAGTGCCCGTGGGGCTTGTTTCGTATCCATGATTCATATAATAAACAGTGGAAATCGGAAGTCAAGGGCTCGGAATGGTCTAGTCAGGCAGGCGCTGGCCCTTTGTTTCTGGCGCGAAGAGAAGAACCACCAGTCCAAGCAGATAGATGAGCGCCACGGTACTGGCGGCACGGCCGAACGATCCGAGTGTGGTCACAAGCCAGCCTGTCAGGAATGGTGAGGCGGACGCCAGCACGCGCCCCGCGTTAAAACAAAAACCGGCGCCGGTGGCACGGAGTCTGGTTGGGTAGAGTTCAGGCAGGTAGATCGGGAAGCCACTAAAAATCCCGTTGTTGAAGAATCCAAGGATCGGCAACAGCAGTAAGACGCCAGCGTAGGTCGAGGGCGTCAGATAAGTCACGGGTAACATGATGAAACTGCCGAGGCACATGAAGGCGAAGACGGGACGACGACCGAAGCGATCCGCTAACGGGCCGAAGCCGAGATAACCAAAGATCGCGCCCGCATTCAGCGCCATAATGGCATAGCTGACGTATTTCGTCAGGGTACCTGGATTTTCTCCCTTCAGATCAGGAAGCTCACGGATGAGTGTCGGGGCCCAATTTGTCGAACCCCAGAGACCAAACACCGCGACAAACGCTAACGCTGAACCCACCAATGTCGCTCGACGTAAGTTGCCCTCAAAGATTGCCGTAAGAGGAATTGCCGGTAGCTCATGCGCATGTGTCCATCGTTCTGGTTCTTTGACCCACCAGCGGACGAGTAGGGCAACGAATGCCGGTAAGATGCCGATCAGAAAAAGCCCACGCCATCCATAAGTGTCCTTCAGCATCAGATTGAACATCGCAGCCAGTAAGAAGCCGACGGCCCAGGCCGACTGCAGAATGCCTGCCGCTTTTGCGCGCTTGTCTTCCGGCCAAGTCTCCGCCACGATGGCCGCGCCAGCCGCCCACTCGCCGCCGATTCCGAGGGCCGTGAGAAAGCGGGACAAGGCAAGATGCCACCAGGTTTCCGCTAATGCAGCGGCTCCGGTGAAGACAGCATATATGATGATCGTGGCGATCAGGACCTTGGTTCGGCCAAACCGATCGGCGAGGATGCCGAAGGTGATGCCGCCGATCGCCCAGCCGATGAGAAAAATAGAAAAAATGATGCCGCCATACCAGCCGATCTGCTCGGTGGTGGGTGGTCCGCTCGCCGAGTGCAATAGGTCGTGCAAGGCCGGATGCAGGACAATGGCGTAAATCGTCGCGTCCATGGCATCGAAGACCCATCCGAGCCAGGCAACGAAGAGGACAAGCCATTGATACGGTGTGACGCCAGCGCGCCAAGAAGCCTGCACCAAGGTTTGTGTCTCCGGGACGACGACAGCCGCGTCAGGCTAGAATTGTTTAACGCAGGAGTCAAGGTGAAGCCTTTTGAAACCCATGTTATAGTCCTTCGCCATGGCGCGAATGGACTACTATCGGGTGCTGGGGGTCTCACGCGAGGCATCTGACGACGAGATCAAAAAGGCCTACCGGAAGCTCGTATTCCAGCATCACCCGGACCGGAATCCTCACAGCAAAGATGCAGAAGCGAAAATCCGCGAAATCAATACCGCCTATGAAATCGTCGGTGATGCGGAGAAACGCCGGAGCTATGACCGGCTGTTCTGGGGGGATGAACCGCGTGCTGACACAGTGGATCCGAGCGTCATTCTCGATGAGATGGAAAAGAAGCTCTTCGATGAAGGGCGGAAAGAGCTGTTTGCCGTCTTGATGAAGGATGTGAAGCGGGTAAAGGCGGAGTTAAACATTATTCGTGAACGGACGGTAGCGGAGCAGGGATACGATTCGTTCCTGGAGAAAATCGTAGCGGCGCGTGCGTCAGAAATCATGGATGATTTCGTGACAGAAGAAATGGATGGGCGGAAGCAGCGCTTGGTCGAAGTCGCGACGGAAATGATGGTGTCACAGGGCGTGGCGAAGCGAGGTGACGGAGGTGGCATCCGAGCACTCCGCAATCGGCTCGAAGAAGCGTTTCGAAAAGGCCGGATACATGGCATGGCCTCGGCCCTGGAATTGTTCTATGAAAGACGTTAGACGCGAAAGGAGACTTGATACGTCTCCGAAAGTGGTCCTGCCGCAAACCGTCCAGCCTGCATCACGCCAATAATCCGGTGGCGGTCTCGCAAATGTTCGATGCGTCTGAGTGGATTACCGTCGATGACGACTAAGTCGGCCTGCATGCCTTTCACAAGCGTTCCCACTTTTTCATGAATGCCGATCAAGCGCGCCGCAGCTGCAGTTGAGGCGACAACGGCTTCCATCGGCGTCATGCCAAGCGTGACCATGCGATCGAGTTCCTGCGCATTGTCTCCATGGTAGTTAAATGGCGTGCCAGCATCGGTGCCCATGGCGATGAGGATCCCGCTGCGATGAGCTTTCTTGAAGCTCGTTTGATGATGCTTTGTCATGGACTTGGCCTTCTCTAAGGCCCTCTCTGGAATGCCGCAACCTCGGCGGCAGGCTGCGGTTGTAGCCAGGGCCGAGAGGGTTGGGACCATGTAGACTGCGTGGGTCTGCATCAACGCTGCGGATTCCTCGTCCATCAGCGTGGCATGTTCGATCGAATGGACGCCCGCGCGGACTGAGTTCTTCATCCCGGACGCTCCATGCGAATGGGCTGCCACCTTCAGCCCCGCTCGTCTGGCTTCATCGACGGCAGCCTGCAGTTCATCGATTGTCATCTGGGCTTGATCCGGAGAAGTACCGGGAGTGAGAACACCGCCCGAAGCGATGACCTTGATGACTTCTGCTCCGGCGGCAATCTGATCGCGAACGACTGATCTGACCTGTTCGGCTCCCGCCACCTCTCGACCAATAAATCGCGCATGGCCGCCGATCATGCAGATAGCATGGCCGGCGCCGACAATGCGAGGTCCCGGCATGATTCCGGAGTCAATTGCTCGCTTGAGAGTAAAGATGGAGTGATCTCGGGAGCCGACGTCACGCACGGTGGTGAATCCGGCCTCGATCGTCAACTTGGCGTGTTGTGCGGATTTTAACAGCGTATAGGAGGGGCTTTCTGATTCCACTGTGGCGACGACATCTGGTTCTCCTCCTAGGCACAGATGCACGTGGCAATCGATCAGTCCTGGGATGATGGTGAATCCGCGGCCATCGATGCGTCTGAAGCCTTTCGGGATTGTGACGTCCCGGCTGGAGCCGATAGCAGCGATCTTCGACCCGCGAATGAGCACGGTGGCTCCCTCGAGAACCGCTCCAGTCCCATCGATGATGCGGGTGTGACGAATCGCGATGGTCATGAGCTAGTGACTCGGCTGTACGTCTGGGCAGCCGCCGTAAGGGCCACGCCCGGTGTCGATACCCAGCCGGATCGAAGACCGATTTCTTCAAGTGCGTTTAATAACGTCAGCACATTGGCCTCTGTACAGGATTCACCCATTAAACCGATTCGCCAGACTTTCCCTTTTAACGGGCCCAAGCCTCCGCCGATTTCAATGCCAAACGTTTCAAGCAGCTGGACCCGCACAGCGGCTTCATTGATGTGCGCGGGAACCGTGACGCAGGTCAACATCGGAAGCCGGTGGTCAGGTGTAGGTAGAGGCGTGAGGCCGAGCGCCATAAGCCCGGCTACGAGCGCGGCGCTATTGAGCTGGTGGCGGGTGAAGCGGGCTGGAAGCCCTTCTTCTTCAACGAGGCGTAGCGCCTCCCGCAAGGCATAGAGCATCGAGATCGGTGCTGTGTGATGATACGCGCGGTTATGCTCTGTCCAGTAGTCTGCGATGAGCGCCATATCGAGATACCAACTTTGACAGGGCGTGCGGCGAGTCTTGATTGCCGAGAGTGCGCGGTCGCTCAGCGTAAGAGGAGCCAAGCCGGGTGGGCAGCTGAGACATTTCTGTGTGGCGCTGTAACAGACGTCAATATTCCACTTGTCGATTTCAACTGGGACCCCACCGAGAGACGTGACCGCATCGACAATGAATAGGGCATTATAGGTGCGGCAGAGTCTACCTACCGGTTCAATCGGCTGCCACGCGCCCGTCGATGTTTCGGCATGGACGAGGGCCACTGCCCCCGCAGCGCTCAACAATGGTCTCAAGGCGTGTGCCGAATACACCATTGACGCCGACGATGACAGCATCGCCCGGTTCGACCGCGTTGACGATAGCCGCTTCCATGCCGGCCGAGCCGGTTCCGGAAATGACGATGGTGAAACGATTCGTCGTCGCAAAGACCTGACGCAAGAGGGTCTGGATATCTTTCATCACTGCAAGGAAGGCCGGGTCGAGATGACCGAGGAGCGGCGTCGACAGGGCGCGGAGTACCCGCGGGTGTACCATGCTGGGACCGGGCCCGAGGAGCAGTCGCCGTGGTGGAAGAAATTCCTGCATGAAAGTGAGAGCTCTTTGTAATCCCGCAGGTTTAGTATAGCCAAGTCTGGCCAGAGAGGCTATGTGATAATCATCGATGGATGGAGCATCCTAGTTATTTTGAGGGGGTACTGAGTTGCGAGAGCCCATGTTATATTCATCAGACATGAGCGGAGACGCACTCCAAATAGACCAACCGCAGGGGTTCGCGGAAATCCACGCGGGAGCAGTTTCTCCGCAATCGACCACGCCGTTTGGGTCTCGCTTTTCCATCGTGATGAGTGCGGCGTCAGCGAGCGTACTCATTGTCGCACTCGGCGCGATTCTGTTGTTCTCTGCTACCTTGCCGAAGCTTGAACGGTTTGAAGAGCCAGATCGTGCGCTCGAATTGATGGTCAGCCGGACGATGGAAGCCCAAGATGGGCTCCGTCAATCTCCCGAGTGGCAACAATGGATCGCTGAATGGACTGCCGGCAGCAACGAGGCAGAGCGCGCCCAAGCTATCAAGTGGTACCAGGAGCTCGTACATGCGACGGGTGACCCATTCTCCAAGTTGCGCTTGGCCATTCTCCAAGGGGAATCAGGACATGAATCGGATGCGCTCGCCGGAGTGAGCACGTGGCAGGACCTCGCTCCGCCATTGCCATTCTTTGGGCAACTGATTGAGGTGGCCTACGGTACTCGCCCGTTGGATCAGGCGCGTGAGATGGAGTTACAGGCAGCGCTGGCGGAAACACTGCCAGCCGGATGGTTCTACAATCAACTCGCCGCAAGGTTGGCTCAACGAGCGAACGACCAGGCGCTGCTGGCGACAGTCGAACAGCAACGTGCAGTTCGAGGCGAACAGGTTCAGGGATGGTCGCGTCTATTAATTCAGTTTGAATTAGCCTGTCTAATCATCGGTTCAGTGATGCTGTTGGGCATCGTTCGGCTGCGTGGTCAACGGACAGACATCCTGCGTCTGCACCTGCCGGGTGTTCCACCGCCTTGGCCAGGCGGGATCGGCACGGCAGTGCTCCTGCGTGGTGGTGCGCTCGGGGCCGTCATCACAGTCGCATTTCTGTCCTTGGCCCCAGTCGAGCATGTCTCGTTGCGTGCCTTGGCCATTCCGTTGGCGAACCTGCCACTCCTGGCTCTCGCCTATGTCCATCTTCTCAAGCCGGCAGGGCTCAATTTCTGGAACGGCTTTGGCCTGCATATCGAGCGTGAATATCTCGGTCGATTGACCGGCATCGTTCTCGCCATCGTGGCGGCCGGACTCTGGGGCGAATGGGTGATGGGGCGGGTGGCAGAGTCACTGAGTCTGACCAATCATTGGACGGAATGGTTCGATCCCAATCTTGTCTGGGCGCCGGGGTCGGTGTTGGCCATTAGTCTGTTGGAATATGTCATCTTTGCGCCGATTTTCGAGGAACTCGCATTTCGTGGGCTGCTCTATGCGATTCTCCGTCGGCGGTTCCAATTCCTGCCGGCCGCGTTCATCAGCACGAGCATTTTCGCGATTGCCCATGGGTATGGGTTGATCGGTTTCATCAGCGTCCTCTGGAGCGGATTCTTGTGGGCATGGATCTACGAAAAGACCGGGAGCCTGCTCCCTGGGATACTCGCGCATGCGCTAAACAATCTGCTGGTCTGCTTCGCGGTGATGGCCCTGCTCAGGGCATAGGTGGTTTGCTCTGGATTTCGTCCAGTGATTGTAACAAGTTGGAATGGCGCAGGGCCTCCTGAGCCGTTCTGAGCATCGACGAGAGCTTTTCGTTCGAGATACGCTTCCCAGTGGCGTCATTCTCTTTTTCAGCGACGGCTTGAGCATCCCAGCGTTGCTGGGCGGTGAGGTAAATTTCTCTCCACGTTCGCGGTGTCCCATCGCTCACGTTGTAGA
Source organism: Nitrospirota bacterium (assembly GCA_016195505.1). Taxonomy (GTDB): domain Bacteria; phylum Nitrospirota; class Nitrospiria; order Nitrospirales; family Nitrospiraceae; genus Nitrospira_D. The sequence continues at coordinate 7,856 of JACPZN010000081.1, forward strand.
CCTCGCCGGGCTTCCCGCGCTCCAGTGCGACGAGGCAGATCCTGGCCAAATCTTCGACATGAATCAGGTTGACGTACTTTCGCGAGGGGCTCACGCGGCCGGTTCTGATCCATTCGACGGGATTGCGGCCTGGACCGTAAATTCCGGCCACGCGCAGCACGATCGCGCCACAGTTAGTTCGCAAGAACTCTTCCCCCTGCACGCGCGGTTTGCTCAGATCAATCGGGGCCGTTTCATCGATCCAGGGTGGGGGATAGTCCTGTGAGTTGCCGACGTTATAGGCCGAGGTGCTACCCAGAATGACGATTCGGCGTGAAGAGACCTGTGCGGATGCCGCGAACTGTTGTACAAGTTCGAGCGGCTCGGCAGGGAAGCACCATAGCAGATCGGCTCCAATTAGAATGTCCGTCCATGTGTCCTGCTGCATCAGATCGAATCGGACTCGTCGTTCGGATGTGACGTGGGCCAGGTGCTTGTCCGGCTCGCGGCTGGTGGCAAAGACCTGGGCGTATTGGCGCGAGGCAAGGGGCAAGAGGAAGCGAGCGGTATAGCCTGAACCAAAGATGATAAGGGACTTGTGCACAGTTAGGCACTCTCGGTTTGAATAAGTGGACAGTGTGCCAGTGATGAGTGAGGAGAGTCCATAGCCGATAGAGTCGTTTCCACCGGCGGGGTAAGATTCCACGCCATGCCGCTCTCATGGTTTCATCCTCTCATCTCTGAATGGTTCCAATCGCACATCGGCCAGCCAACGGATGTCCAGGTCCAGGCTTGGCCTGCGATTCAATCCGGCTCTGATGCGTTGATCGCTGCGCCGACCGGATCGGGCAAGACACTGGCCGCCTTTCTCTCCTGCATCGATAGCCTTTTCAAGCAGGCCCTTGCCCGTGAACTCGACGATCATACGCAAGTCCTGTATGTCTCGCCGCTGAAGGCGCTGAGCAACGACGTACAGAAGAATCTGCAAAAGCCGCTGGCCGAGATCGGCCAGGCGGCGCTGCAAGCCGGACTGCTCATGCCGGAGCTACGCGTGCTGGTGCGGACCGGCGATACGCCGATGACGGAGCGGCAGCAGATGCTGAAGCGGCCACCGCACATTCTCGTGACGACGCCGGAGTCGTTGTTTATTTTATTGACAGCAGAGAAGAGCCGCCGACTATTGCAGACGGTTCGGACTGTCATCGTCGATGAAATCCACGCGGTTGCGCCGAATAAACGCGGCGCCCACCTAGCCCTGTCACTGGAGCGATTGGACGCACTGACTCTCATGAAACCTCAACGCATCGGGCTCTCGGCGACGCAACGACCGATCGAACTGATCGCCAAGTTCCTTGTGGGAAATCGGAACTCGTCATTCGTCAATGGTTCCTCGGCTCACATCGGGACGGTAAGATTGTCGAACCGTCAATCGTCAATGGTGGTAGCGGCATCACCCGTCACTCGTCACGCATCACTTTTCACAAAAGAAGGCGATCAGGCATCAGCCATCAGCTCCTCGCCCTGTAGCATCATCGACGTGGGTCACCGCCGCGCACTCGATCTTGCGGTGGAAGTGCCGAAGGACGAACTGTTCGTCAACACGCGCCGATTAGCGGAGCGCGTCTCGCATTATCTGGAAGAACGGCTCCAAGACTTAGGCCCCGATGTGGTCGCGGCCCATCATGGCAGTCTGTCCCGCCAGATTCGCTTGTCGGCGGAAGAGCGGCTCAAAACCGGCAAGACGCGTGTGGTGATTGCGACAGCCTCACTGGAATTGGGCATCGACGTGGGGACGGTCGATTTGGTCTGCCAGATCGGGTCGCCGAGAGCGATTGCAACGGCGCTGCAGCGCATCGGCCGCGCCGGCCATTGGATCACCGCGATTCCAAAAGGCCGGCTTTTCGCCATGACGCGCGATGAATTGCTGGAATGTGCCGCGTTGGTGCGGGCCATCAGAGCTGGAACGTTGGATCGCATCGAGGTGCCGGCCGCGCCGCTGGATATTCTTTCGCAACAGATCGTAGCGGCTGCGGGAAGCCAGACCTGGATGGAAGAGGAGTTGTTTGCGCTTTGTCGTCGGGCTTATCCCTATCGGGACCTGGCGCGCACAGAGTTCGACCAGGTTCTGCGGATGTTAGCCGACGGCATCACGACACAACGAGGCCGGGGACAGGCCTACTTGTTTCATGATCGAATCAATCTCCGGCTCAAGGGCCGGCGTGGAGCGCGCCTTGCGGCGATTACCTCCGGCGGCGCGATTCCTGACACGGCAAACTATGCCGTCGTCGCGGAGCCGGACGGCACGATCGTGGGGTCGGTGGATGAAGACTTTGCTGTGGAAAGTCTGGCCGGCGACATCATGTTGTTGGGCAACACGTCTTGGCGGATCAAAGGCGTCGAGGCCGGCAAGGTGCGGGTGGAAGACGCACAGGGAGCGCCACCAAATATTCCCTTCTGGCGCGGTGAAGCGCCGTCGAGAACTGCGGAGTTGTCTGCAGAGGTATCGTCACTGCGGCAAGAGATAGCAAACAGGATTTCAATGCCGGCTATCAGCGATCAGCTATCAGCGATCAGCTCCCCGGATCAAGGCACGCCAATCGTTGGCAGCTCAGCACTCGGCACTATGCCCTCATCACTGCAGGATAGCCACCAGCCATCAGCTATCAACTCTGAGTCTGTACCCGTCACGCGTCACGCATCACTCATCACGTGGCTTCGGAAAGAATGTGCCCTGGATCAGCGGGGAGCGGAGCAGGGTGTCGCCTATGTGGCTGCGGGGGTTGCTGTGCTTGGTACGGTGCCCACCCAAACTCGGATCATCGCTGAGCGATTCTTCGATGAAAGCGGTGGGATGCAGCTGGTCATCCATGCGCCGTTTGGCGGGCGGATCAATCGGGCCTGGGGCCTCGCGCTACGCAAGCGGTTTTGCGTAACGTTCGATTTCGAACTGCAAGCGGCTGCGACGGATAATGGGATCGTCATCTCACTGGGCGAGAAGCACAGTTTCCCTCTGGATTCTGTGTTCGGCTATCTCCATTCGAATTCTGTGCGAGAGGTGCTGATCCAGGCGGTCTTACAGGCGCCGATGTTCATGACCCGTTGGCGGTGGAACATCAGCCGCGCATTGGTCCTGCTCCGGTTTGCTAAGGGCAAGAAAGTTCCACCCCAGATTCAGCGGATGAAAGCCGAAGATCTCATGGCGGCGGTGTTTCCCGACGCCCTGGCCTGCCAAGATAACATGATCGGCGAGCGAACGAGGCAGATCCCCGATCATCCATTGGTTAAGGAGACGCTGCGGGATTGTCTGACGGAAGCGATGGATATCGACGGGCTCACGCAATTGCTCAGGCAAATCGAGAACGGTGCGATCCGTTGCTTGGCCCTGGATACGCCGGTGCCGTCACCCTTCTCCCATGAAATCTTAAACGCCAATCCCTACGCGTTTCTCGACGATGCGCCGCTGGAAGAACGCCGGACGCGTGCGGTGGAGATGCGCCGCATACTGCCGGCCGAACTGGCCGGCCACGTCGGGGCACTCGACCCTCATGCCATTGAAGAGGTACAGAAGGAATCCTGGCCCGTCGTCCGTGACCCAGACGAGCTACATGATGCGCTGCTGACGCTAGTGTGGGTGCCTGAGCCAATTGCAACAGATTGGGCGGTATACCTCCCGGCACTTGTCGAGGCCGGTCGTGCCGTTTCTATTCAGGCACAAGGCGAGCCGCGAGAGGCGAGGGGATGGATCCCGACAGAGCGGCGAATGGAGGTAGCGGCCTCACTGGCAATGAAAGACGATGCGACGACCGATGCGATCGTGCTGGGTTGGATGGAAAGCATCGGCCCGGCGACTGCAAGTGAACTCGCGGCACGGTTGCATCTTCCAATTTCGGCGATTGATCAGTCGTTCCTTCGTCTCGAAGCCTCCGGCCAACTTCTGCGTGGGCAGTTCAGGCCCGCGGACCTAATTCAAAATTCCAAATCGAAAATTGAAAATTTCGGCGAGGCAGTTGCCTTGCCGGAGTGGTGCCACCGACGTCTCCTCGCGCGCATCCATCGTCTGACCATTGGCAGGTTACGCAAAGAAGTGGAGCCGGTGACTGCGGCTCAATTCATTGGGTTCTTGCTGCAATGGCAGCACGTCGTGCCAGGTTCTCGGGCACACGGAGAAGCAGGGCTCTTGGAGGTCATCAAACAATTGGCTGGTTTTGAGGCGGCGGCCTCTGCCTGGGAGCCGCAGCTCTTACGATTGCGCCTCGCGAAATATGAGCCGGAGCTGTTGGACCGGCTCTGTTTGAGCGGGGCAGTCAGTTGGGGCAGGCTGTCTCCTCATCCACGGCTTGCGCAAGGTGGCGATCTTGAGCGACGTCGCATCATCCCGACGAGTGTGGCGCCAATTAGTCTCTTCCCACGTGAGGAGAGTGAGTGGTTGAGGGAT
>JACPZN010000082.1 GCA_016195505.1 Nitrospirota bacterium
AGTGCCCATCATGACTGTAGGCCTCGATGCGCATTTCGGTGAAGGTATCGGATTTCCTCTCCTCTTGCTGCTCTCTATCCCAATTGACATCTGGGCGTTCGGAGTTGTGGGTAGGACGTTCTTCCTTGAAAAGTTCAGAAAAGAACCGCCTGATGGGCTGGGCCTGACCCTCTGGTGGAAATCAGCCTTGGTCGGTGCGCTTTTCCTGCCGATCCTCTGGCTCTGCGTCAGCACCGTCACCTCCACGGCGATTGCGATGGCGCACTCGTTGACGGAAGAGGGAATGTTGAAGGGCCTTCCGATTGCAGAGCGAATCAGCACGGAGGTCACCCTTTGGGGAACTGTTGCTTCCGCAGTCTTGATCGTGTTGTTGCTCGTTGGAGTGTCCATGGTCGGACGGATCATTCGCCGTACCGCAGAATCTGCGCTACCCGCGTCGCAAAATTATCAAGGGCTGATTACCCGCTGGGATCTGATGCGTGTGCCGAGCGATCAGGGGTTGCTCCTGACGGCGTTGACTGGGGGTGGGGTCGTCTTGTCACTTCTCTTCTGGTCCGTGCTTCCTGTCACGACGCCCCATCCGCACGAGTGTTGTAAGAAACCGGAAGCGAAAGCGCAGCCGCCCTTCAAACCCCTTGAAGCCCTGAATCGCGACGAACAACTGATCGTGCGGCTGGCGGCGCAAGTCGATGTGCTGGAACAACACAAGGCGGAGGCGGAAGTCGAAAAAGAAAAGGGCAAAGGGAAGGCCCAGGGCGGCAAAAATGCGGCTCCCTCTGCCGTGAAGAAACCGTAATTTGCGAGGTGATGAGGTGAGTGTCATGCGACAACGGGGTGAATCGATGCAGCGGATTTTTCGGACCGCCAGTAGCAGTAACGGATGGCTCCTGGGCCTGTCGCTGGCAGTGGCCTGCCTGGCTCTCCCTTCGATCGGCATGGCAGCCGAAGGAGCCCCGGCTGGTCCTACTGAGTATCGAGACATTCCCTATATCGGCAGCCGTAATCTCATCTGGATCGTTGCGCAGTTGCACCTCTTGCTCGCTGGTTTCGTGTTGGGCGTGCCGATCTTCGCTTGGTTGTGCGAAGTCGTCGCCTGGAAGAGCGGCGAAAAACGCTACGACAAATTGGCCAAGGAATTCACCAAGCTCCTGACCTCGGCCTATGCGACCACCGCCCTCTTCGGCGGCATTCTTCTGTTTCTCCTGATCGCATTCTATCCCAAGCTGATGAACTATCTGACGGACATTTTCTTTCCGTCATTCATCGTCTACTGCCTGCTGTTCTTGCTGGAAACCGTGACGCTCTATCTCTACTGGTACGGTTGGGATGCGATGGAAGAGGGGAGGGCAAAGGCGTTCCATGTTTTTCTCGGTCTGCTGCTGAACATCTTCGCCTTTTTCATCATGATTGTGCCGAATTCGTGGGCTACGTTCCAATCCAGTCCGGTCGTAATTGCCGAGGGCACGGACCTTCAGCGGGCCTGGGCTGCGACATGGAATCCAACCTGGTGGCCGGTCAATATTCATCGACTCATCGCGAACGTGGTACTCGGCGGTTATATCTGCGGGGCCTACGCGGGCATCCGTTACCTGTCGGCGAAGACTTCGGAGGAGCGTGATCACTACGATTGGATGGGGTATGTCGGAAACTTCATCGGAGTGTTCGGTCTGTTGCCCCTCCCATTTGCAGGCTATTGGCTCATGCGCGAAATTTATCAGTATAACCAGCAAATGGGCATCACATTGATGGGAGGATTTCTGTCCTGGCTCTTCATCCTCCAAGCCATGCTGATAGGTGTTCTCTTTCTTGGCTCTAACTACTATTTCTGGCTCGGGATTACCTATCGCATTCCCGGCTCCGAGCTGAAATATCGAAGACCGATGTTGTCGATGTTGATTATTTTGCTACTCTGCCTCGGTGTCTGGATGACGCCGCACTCGCTCGTGGCCAGTTTGGAAGAGGCCAGAAAGATGGGCGGCACCCACCATCCCCTGCTTGGCGTCTTCGGCGTCATGTCAGCGAAAATGACCGTCGCGAATCTGATGATTCTCGTGACCTTCATGAGCTTTATCATGTACTGGCGTGCCGGGAAAGTAGAGACAGCTGGATGGGCCAAGGTAGCACGAGCAGTCATGGGTGCCGTGTTGGTGCTGGCTAGCATCGCCGTCATCGTCCTGGGTGTCTGGGGCTACTTTGTTCCAGCCATCATTCGCATCAACTATTTCTCCACCTCGCAGGTGTTGATTGTCCTCTTCGTTATGGTGACGATCACGCCATTGACGGCGCTGCTGCTCAAAAGCGCCAGGACGACGACGGAAATGGTGTGGGGGCAAATGCCTCCGCGTGCAGGATATTCCCTGGTCCTCAATGCCGTCATGGTAATCCTCCTGATGACCTTGATGGGATACGCTCGGTCATCGTCCCGCGTGCATTGGCATATTTATGGTGTGATGCGCGATTCGTCGCCTTATGCATTTTCTCCAGCTCTCGGCTATGCCGCCGTGTTTATGGCGCTGAATACGTTTTTCTTCTGCATGCTCGTCGCGTTCATCTTCTGGGTAGCCACGATGGGCGATAAGGCCAAGGCCGCTCAGGGTGGTGGTTCAGGGAAGCGAAATTTGCCGCACGGCATTCCGGCGATGGCTGGCGGTGCGCCTGCTCGCGAGAGCGAACAATGAGCAATTATGAATTATAGATGCTGAGTTGTTTTCCAAATCGACATTAATCATTCAGCATGTACCATTCCATACGGAAGGGTGGTTATGAGTGAAGTCGCACAGTTACAATTGATAGGACTTTCAATCGTGGGGACCGGGATCCTGATCCTGCTTTTCATCCGAGCTCAGTTTGTGCGGGTCACAGGATTTGTCGCAATCGTGCTCGGGATTTTCTCGCTGACGGCGCTCTCGGTGCCACAGATGGCGTCGTTGCCGCCGGCCGAAGAGAAGTTCGATATCGCAACCGTCAAGACCCCGACCGACATGGCCACGATCGGCCAGAAGATTTTCTTCAGTAAAGGCCAATGTGCATTGTGCCACTCAATCGGCCCCAGCGAATCCGCCCGTTGCCCGGATTTGAAAGGTATCGGAGCAAAATTGAGCCGGGAATTTATTTTCGAAAGTTTGACACAGCCCCAGGCCTACATTTACCTCGACTATCGCCATGAAGGTTTGCCGAAGGAGTATCCGGCCAAAATGCCCTATATCAACAAGAACCCGATCGGTTTGACCAAGAATGAAATCTTGTCCGTGATCGCATTCCTGCAGCAGATGAGCGGTGAACCAATCTCGGTGAATCCGTCCGAACTCGAAGTGCCGGGCCAGGCGCCTGCCGCCCCGGTGAAAGCGGCCGAGTCCGCTCCGTTAGCCGTCGCACAAGCGCAGTGAGGAGGAACCATATGGGAGGCTCGTTGGTCAGGCCAATCATTCTCTTGGGAATTATCTATGCAATCCTGAAATTGGTCGTGCCGAATATTCCCGGCTCAGCGCCGCTTCCGTCCAGCCTCATCTTTCTGTACCTGTTGCTGACCGCCTCGGGGATTGTGATTTTCGCAACGTTGAGCGGAGAGTCCAAAGACGCGTTCTGGGGACCTATCCAGCGGTTTCTGACCGGGGAAAACATCGGCGGGTTGCAGATACTGCGCTACGGCATCCTCATTCTATTCCCTCTCATGGTGGGGTGGCAGACCTACAGCAGCACGGCTTCGAGCGATCAGCCGCCGGCCGAAAACAGGACGATTCACCCGGCGCCGCCTGGTGAATACACCGGGCTGTCGAATCCTGTTGCGAAGACGCCGGACAATATCATGCAGGGGAAGGGCTTCTATGCGGCGTTCTGTTCGCCTTGCCACGGCGGGAACTTCGACGGCAAGGGCCCTGCAGCACGTGGGTTCAATCCGCCTCCTGCCAATTTTTCGGACCCCACGACCATCGCCATGTTGCAGGAGAGCTATCTCTTCTGGCGCATCAAGAAGGGTGGCGTCGGCCTTCCGATCGAAGGCATGCCCTGGAAGTCGGCGATGCCCCGCTGGGAAGTGGAGTTACCGGACGAATGGATCTGGAAGATCATCATGGGCGAGTACGACGGAGCCCATCAATCCCCGAGAACATGGGAATAACCATGGTTGGACAGCATGTGGCTGTCTAGTCGTGTATTGAAAACGAGGCCAGCATGAAACCGGCGAATCAAGTGACGCTGTGGGTTGTACGGGGAGGAGTGGCAGTTGTGACCGCCATGATCCTCGGTGGAGCGACCCTGAGCATGGCGCAGGAGAGCGTGGCGGTTCGCGCGCCCATGGTGAAGGGCGCTCTGCCTGTCGATGATCCGAATGCAGCAGTCTGGAGCAGCGCGACACCCGCGACGTTTCCGATGTCACCCCAAGTCCACTGGCAGAATCGTATTCAGGAAGCTACGGTCAAAAATCTAACCGTGCGCGCTTTGCACGATGGGACTCAAGTAGCTTTCCTTTTGGAATATGCCGACCCCACCCAAGATCCGGACGACGGGGCGGCGCTCGAATTTATGGTGGGAGATAAGAAGGCGCACTTTGCCCATGGCCAGCCGATGGCACAGGTGGAAGGCGGACCGGTCAATATTTGGTTCTGGAAAAATAAAGAGAACAAAGCAGTCGATATGAGTGCAAAAGGCTTCGGCACGTTGAAGCCGCAAGAACATCAGGATGTAAAGGCCAAGGGTGCCTATTCGAACGGGACTTGGAAAGTCGTCTTCTCCCGCAGTCTGTCGACCGAGCATCCCAATGAGGATGCTCAGGTCACGCCAGGCGAATTCATCAATATCGCCTTTGCGGTATGGGATGGGAGGAAAGACGCTGCAGGAGATCTCGTCGAAAAGGGGTCGCAGAAAGCCGTGTCCTCCTGGTGGTATTTCCGAGCTGATGCGCCGCCGGATTATTCCAGCTATATGTATGCGGCAATGGCCGTCGCAGTGGCCTTAGGGTTTCAGTTCGTTCTGATCCGAAAACTCAAGAAAGGGCAGTAGCATGGAGGGGGCAAGGCTGCAAGTCATGAGAGCGCTGGCTGGCCTGTGCGGTGTGGTGGCCGTGTTCGCTGGGGGCTGCGCGAACGAGCAGGAAAAAAAGGGGCATGAACTCTATGCCCACTACTGCAGTCACTGTCACGGCGAGAGCGGCCGGCAGAATGAGGGTTTTAATTGGTCATCGATGCCGGACCCCAAGCCGAAAGATCTGTCGAACAAGTCCGAGATGGGTACCTTTAAAGATCAAGATATCTTCAATACCGTCTCGCGGGTCATGTTGGATACCAGTGAGGAGGGTGGGGACGAAATCGGCGACGACGACTTTGCGGTGCCGACGATGCCCACCTTCAAGTACACCCTCTCTGAAGACGAAATTTGGGCCATCGTCGGCTATGTCCGCACGCTGCACGGCATGAAGCTGGAATTTAAGGTCGAGGAAAGAAAAGCACAACTGGCCGAAGGATTGAATGCCGCACAAGCTAAATTCGAGCAGGCCAAACAGGCCTACGAGGCCGCAGAAAAGAAGGCCAGTGAAGAAGCGGAGAAGAAGAGCGAAGCGCTCAAAAAAGACGTCGAAGTCGATGAATCCTCCTATGCCGGAGAACAGGCGGCCATGGCTCAAGCCAAGAAAGAACTCGATGCGGCCCAGGTTGCGCTCAACAATTTCTCCATGAGGCCTGGCAAGGGCGTCAGTATCCCCAGGCCTGATCTCACGGTGGCACCGGCGAAGTCGGCGGCACCGCTGGTCGAACTCGGGAAGCGACTCTACGAGAACAAGTATGGCTGCAATGGCTGCCATAGCATCAATGGTGAGGGCGGCAAGGTCGGTCCCGCGCTGGATCGAGCGGGATTCCGTCTCAACGGTACGTGGATTTATCGCTGGGTGAAGAATCCGCAGGCCATGAACTACGAAACGCGCATGCCGGCGTTGGGATTGAGCGATGCAGATGCCAAAGCTGTGACGATGTATCTGGGAACCTTGCGTGCTCCGAAAGCTGAGCCGCCGCCGACTGATAAGCCGGCAAGCTGAGTCTCAATCGGCTGCTCGAAATGGCGTCGTTTTCATCCGCCCAGCCCCGCCGCGCCAAGCGAGAACGAATCTGGTGGGCTTTTTCAGCAGCCGCTAGGTTAGAAAGCCTGCCAGCAGTCCAGCAAGCACGGCCACGCCGACCCAGAGGTGTGCTCGGAACATACCGAACGCTTGGGAAGGATCAACAGATTCTCGCAGTTGTCCGATCTGGACTGAAAAGAACAGTCCCAAACCCAGCAACGTGGCATAATAGGGCCATCCAATCTGAGCCATCCACCCCGCGGCACCGAGGAGGATCAGCATGGCACTAAAGGCTGTTCCGACTCCGAGGTAGATGGATGATCCGAAAAAGAGGGCCGCGGATTTCACCCCGATACGCCGATCCTCGTCGCGGTCCTGAATAGCATAAATCGTATCATAGGCGACTGCCCAGACAGCCGTTGCTCCGAAAAGACACCAGACGGGTGCATTGAGCTGTCCACGTACGGCGGCCCAGGCCATGACCGCCCCCCATCCGAAGGCTACACCCAGCATGGCTTGGGGGAGATCGACCCATCGTTTTGAGAAAGGGTACAAGGCTGCGAGCAAGAGGGCGATAGGGGCGAGCCACAGGACGAGACGGTCGAGAAGCGACAGGAGGATGCCGGACATGAGCAACAGCAGACTGAGCAGTATGAGGGCGTAGCGGCGAGGCAATTCTCCGGAGGCCAGCGGACGAGTCTTCGTGCGGCTGACTTGTCTATCAAACGATTGATCGGCCAGATCATTGAGAATGACACCGGCACTTCTCATCAAAAACGATCCGCCGATGAAGATGGCGACGAGCGAGGCCGATGGGACACCTCGAGAGGCCAGCACGAGAGCCCACAAGGTCGGAAGCAATAACAAATAGGTGCCGGTTTGGTTGTGCAGCCGAATCAGTCTCGCAAGTGCAGACCAAGGAATGCCCGATGGTGCTGAAGGAGAGAACGCAGAGGGGGAACGCATGGGCGAGACCTTAGCGTAGGGTCTGAGACCTGTCAATTCATTGCGGCGGTTGTGCTCGCTGCCGCGATTTCTGTATAACACAGCATCTGCGAGGGGGCTTGTCTAGTGCGAGTCCAACATTCCCGACCAGGCCGGCATGTGGCCATCTGCATGAGCTTGATGCTCATGCTCTTGTGTGCCGGTTGTTTCTGGTCCAAGCGAAGCGATGGACTTGTCGGCGTTCCTGTCATTCCGTTGACACCGGCCCTATGGTTCGCGCCCAGTCTTACCACCGCGGCTGTTCCCTACCAGAATGCCTGTGGTCAGCCGGCATCGTTCTCACTTGCCGGCCCGATTGTTGAGGCTGTGCCGCACAAACTCAGGCGGGTCTTCACCGGTGTCACGCCTCAAGCTGAAGTCGGGCAGACGATAGCTGACGATGGCATCATTGAAGTGGGGTTGGGACTGAAACAAATCGATCTCGCGATTCCACGCCAAGTCAAAAGAAACTATCCGGTCACAGTGACGTTGGGGATAGAGCTAGCGTTCCTTGCCAAGGACGGGACTCTCCTCTTCAGCAAAAAGCTGCAGAGTGCCGGTCGGGGTGAAGTGGAGGTCACGGATCAGTCCTGTGACGTGACAGGACTAGAACCAATTGTGCGCGAAGCGATTGAATTGGTGGCTGAAGGCATGGCTCGGCAGGTTGCAGACTCTGTCCGGGTCAGAGAGTATGCCGAGCGGAGAAAGACCTGGCTTGCCGCGACGGCGGGGGCGAAGACTCTGCCGAGTAACGCCCCGCCGACAGTGGTACTGGCGCCGAGTGCGACCACGGCAGTGCCAGCACCACAGGAGATGCAGAGGAACGCGATTGCCTCGGCCGAGCAGCAGAACGGCAATACTGAGGTAACGCAGAGGGCAACAGCCCTCACCTTTCGCGCCATCATGAGAGATGAGAATCGGGACCAGCTTCTTCAGCAGGATGAGTCCCTGACGATCGAGATTGAAGTGAAAAACGATGGGGTGGTAGAGGTGAAAGGTGTGGAAGTGGTGGTCGGGGGAACGAGCGAGGTCACGGCACAATTCCCACCGGTGGTGCCAGTTGGAGATCTGCGGCCAGGAGAAATCAAGCGCACGTCAATCACCAAACGGGTGGCGGCGACCAGAGAAGCGCTTCGTGGGGAGCTCGTGTTGAGTTTGCGCAGTGCAACTCCGGATGTTTCCATCCCGCCGGCCAAGAAGTTCACACTCTTGATTAAGCCAGAGAAGAGCGACGCAGTTGCGGCTGTTCCCAATGTCGACCAGCTACCAAAACCTCAGATGGCTTTGAAGCAATCGAAAGCCGTTGTCGTCGCGATCGGCGTCGGACGTTTTCGCAGCGAAAACGTGCCGTCGGTCAAGTACGCCGGCCGTGATGCGGAAGTCATGGCGGGCTATCTGCGTGCGATCGGCAGCATCCCGGACGATCGCGTTCGCGTGTTGCTCGATGCCCATGCGTTAAAGCAGGATCTCGCCGACACGTTCGATGAATGGCTCCCCAGCCGGGTAGATGCCGCCACCGTCGTCTATGTGTTTTTCGCGGGGCGTGCGCTGGTAAATGGTGTGACCGGCGCGGTGTCGTTAGTCCCGTTTGACGGGGCAACGACAACGGCAAACCGGCTGTATTCTATTCGCCGGCTGCAAGAATCGCTTGCGCGGCTTCCGATACAGCGAGCCATTCTGATGTTCGATGTATCGCTGGATCCATCGCCAGGCGCCGATCCTGCCACCATGCCACCGCCAAATTGGGAGACCGGCGGGAGCGAACGGAAAGATCAGGTTATGTGGATGGTGGGAAACAGAGGCCTTCAGGAGGCCCACGCGTATGAGCAGGGAAGGCACGGGCTGTTTACCTACTACCTGCTGAGAGGGCTGCAAGGCGTAGCCGACGCTGATCGGGACGGGACAGTGGTGGCAGGGGAGCTTTGCACCTACGCGCGAGGTCAGGTGGCCCGAGTGGCTAGAGAACAATTCGGCAACGAGCAGGATCCGCTCTGTCTTCCACAGCCTGGCCAGGGAGCAATGGTTAGAATTCACCCCGTGGCGAAGGGAAATAATCCCAAACCAGTCAGCGTCATGAAAAAAGCAGTGCCCATTGCAGAGTCATCTTCCGAGGCTCCGAAGCCGACTGGCGTGGGACCGGGACAGTAGCGTGAGAGCGCCTCTCCTTCGTTGACAGCCTGTACGGTGGCCGGTATCATGGCCCCCGGGAAAATGATCGAACTCAGCAAGGTCTCCTCCCCTCCATCTCATCGAGGATGCCGGCGTAGCTCAGTTGGTAGAGCAGCGGTTTCGTAAACCGCAGGTCGCCCGTTCAATCCGGGTCGCCGGCTCCAATTCTTTCAGCCACTTCGACAATTCTCCTCTCGCCAACCGAACCGGTTGTAACGGTTCCAATGGAAACCGGCTCAGACCTATCCATTCCTCCCCTTTCTATCTGGTTACGCTCACGTTGTTAGGTGATTAATCGGCGTAATTCGGGGCAGCATCGGTCCATTATTTATTCGGGATGAAAGTGGAAATTTCTTGTACTTGTCTCGGGGTGGATTATGATCGCCAAATGGTAAGGAAGGCAGGCATTGTGAAAAAATCGTGCCCGTTTCCTCCTGATGCTACCTATGGAGGCGCCATAAACCATTGAATTGGTGCACGTCATTCGGCTCGCTGGCCTCAATGTTATACTTAAAGAAAGCGATAGGGCATTGACCGTCATGGTTGAAGGGATGGGGCAATTTCCCCTGGGGTTGGGCCCAACGCCTGCTGGAGCGGCTGAAAGGAGTCGCATGTGGTTTTTAATCATGGTTCTACTGAATGGAGTGCCGGGATTCGATAAAATCACAGTGCTGCAGACGTATGGCACGTTCCAGGAATGCCAGATTGAACGAAATCGCATCGGCTATGAGATGGCCGCTGCCTATCCATATGACCGCGACTTTGTTATCGCCTGTCAATTAGATCGCAAGCACGACTCCTAGGTCACTGGTCTCAGAGCAAGCGAAGTTAATCGCGATGAGCACCATCAGCCTCGGATGAATCACTGGCCCGATAGGCGGATGGTTTGAGATATTCAGGAACAAAACTATGCCAAAGTACTGCAGCGTCACTTGCCTCGTGCTCGTTTTGGTGATCGCCTATCCGGCTCTCGCGTTGGCTGACTTTATCGCGAGAGTCGTGACTGTGCATGAAGGAGATCGTCTCACGATCTATCATGATGGACGAAGGGAGATGATCTATCTCAAAGATGTCGACTGTCCCGAACTCAAGCAGCCTTATGGAAAACAGGCAAAGCACGCGACGGCCGCCTATGTGGGTAACCGCGAAATTGTGGTTCGGGCGCTCAATCGAGACCGGCATGGCCGGACCACCGCCGAAGTTGTCCTTCAGGACGGGCGGAATATAGCCCATGAACTGATCAAAGAAGGACTGGCCTGGTCACGACCGGAGACAGCCGAGGGCCGGAGTCTTGGGGATATAGAACAATTGGCCAGGGCCGAGGGTAAAGGTCTGTGGTCTGACCCTAATCCAGTGCCGCCGTGGAAGTGGAAATCTCCTAAGAAAACCAGCCGGAATTATTCGAATTAGCCTCTTCCTGCGCATACCGGCGAGCTCCTTTCTTCTCCATATTTGACACCATCACCAAAGGCAAGGGCTCTAATTGTCCTGATCAACCTTGACTCGACCTGGGCCAGCCCCTGCCTGAAGCAGAGCGCTTCAAGCAGGAGCAGAACCCGACATCGGGCTAGCTGCCGGGAGTAGGTTCGGGGTTCAGAGGCACGAGGTTCTCGGTCGGGGGACCGGTTTCCTCAGCCTTGGTCGAGGCATCGATCCCGGCTTCAGAGGGATCGGAGGAAGTTGTGGCGACGGCGGGAGCAGCCATGTGCTCCTGCCCGATCTTACGGACTTCCATATGCACGCGGCGATTGATCGTGTGGCAAACGACGCTGTTGTCGATACAGAGCACACCCTCTTCGCCCAGGCTCACGACTTTCATCCGGTGTTCGGCTACACCGCTGTTCAATAATTCGGTCTTCACCGTCTCTGCTCGCTTCAACCCCAGCTGCTTGTTGTAGCTGGCCGAACCCTGTTGATCGGTGTAGCCCTGGATCAACACACCGTACTCTTCATGTTGTTTCAGCATGTCGGCTTGCGCGGAGAGCTGCGCCTTGCCTTTATCGGTCAAGCCCTTCCGGCCCACCTCAAAGTAGATGTCGGAATGGATGATGTCCGGCGTCGAAATGGCTGGAGCCGTGACCGGTGTGGAGTTCGTGGTCGAGGCCTCGGCCTGGTTCAAGGCACTGGCGTTCTTCAAAATTTCCGACACACTGCCGTTCTCAACCTTCTCCGTGGCGGGGGTGATCTTGATCTGTTCGCTCGATTGTCCATAGAACCAAGCGGCGGCAATGAGGCCGCTCAGGAACAGAACGAGTGCGGCCAGGATCATGACGTCCTTCGTGTCTCTCTGCGGCCCCATAACGGCCGGGGCGATATTGCCTGACGAAACTTGCGATGGTCCCTTTTGCATGATGGAATCCTCCCAATGGTGAAATGGCCAAATGAAAAGTGAACAAATTCAAAAAGTCGGCTTCAGCCTTGATCCTCGTCACCCCCTTTCCTGCCGTCTGCCGACGGGAGAGTGCTTGAGCAACCGGAGTGCCGGTGATGGGGAGTGTGAAAATTGCTTGAGACGTCAGGAAAATTCAGGGGTTCAGCGAGGGAGGTGCACGAGAGAAGGATGCGGGGAAGCGGTGCCCATCACGCGATGCGGGGATAGCCCCGCAAGAAGGCTGCTGAATGACGGCTGCAGAGCAACGACCTTGGATTGCGGGCATTGTGGACACCCTAGTCGGTGCCAAGATCTTAATGAGAACTTCTATCCCGCATCGAAACCGCCTAGCGGTGATCCTGATCGATTCGGCCTTCGAGACCGCATGTCGCGCCTATCTTCAGCATGTTGCTAAGGTCAAGCCGGATGAGGCGCATCGACATCGCGAAAACATTGTAAAGGCGGTTCGGGGATTATTAAAAGAAATCGATGGTGACGTCTGGGAGAATATCAATTTCTACTACACGGATATACGAAACGATTTCTATCACCAAACAGCGAGCAAGACTATTACCGATGTCGCACTGCTGGATTACTTGGACGCAGTCGAATTCGTTGTTGACACTGCGTTTGGTATAGGGATCTCGCAACTCGTTAGTGACACTCTCGAAATAGTTGAAAGAAGCCTTTCTTCCGAAACTACAGAGACTCGCATTGCCGTTGTATTGCCAAAGTTGCGTATGCTCTCCAAAGACACAGACAAAGTTGTTGTGGGTGTTGCGGCAATTAAGCCTCGATCCGCTGACGACTTGAACGATTACTTTAAGCGCGAGGGCGAAAAACTCCGACTCAAGCCAGACAGCTTCACGAATACGTTGGCGAGAAACAGTGGCAGCAAAAAGCTCTTTTACTTTTCTCGAGAAGAAAAAACCTGGAAGCTATCCGCACTGGGAGAGTTTCGCCTCAGCGAGTTACAGGAGGGACGACAAAAATGAGCCAGGCCGTCAAGTATCGAGAGCTTCATCTCAAGATCGCCGAGAATGTGACTGTAATCGTCGATGTCGCAAGCAAAGCGGATATCAAAGCAGCTCTTGCTGACCTTGAAGATTTTGGAGCCGTGCCGAGGCCAAAGCCTGTCGATAAGGTTGGAGCCCAAACAGAAGATTTTGTCCCGGTGACCACAGAGGAAGATTCTCCTGATGCAAGGCTTGAGGTACGCGCTGGGTTAGAGCAAGGCAGTCTGAAGAAGAAAAACATTCTTGCGTATAAGGATGGAATACCGCAACTGCTCCGGCCATCATCTTTCCCGAGTGTTTCTGACGCGGCCCTGACGCTGATCTTCTCCGTCGAGGCAGGTCTCAAAAAGCCTTCAGTTAGCTTCGATGATTTCAAAGCGTTATATGACGCTCAGAACATCAAGAGCGGAAGCCCACTTTCAATGCTGCTCAATAATCTGAAGAACGCGAACTATATCGACAAGGGTCAATATAGTCACGATAGAACGATACGACTCACAGCGAAGGGCGAGAAGAAGGCTACGGAGGTCTTGCACGGCGTGAGTAAATAGTGGGGAGAGGGAAAGGTGTGAACCTTTTCTCAACCCGAATGAAGTTGGTCTGTTCTGACGAAAATACTGCCGAACGAGCGTTTCGACCGAGGAGAAGTGCCGATCCGACAGGTTCTTGAATCTTCGTTTGTAGTCGAGGAGGACTTCGTCGGCGCTGGTGGATGCTTGTCGCTAGGCAGCCGTGCCCACGAGGCTTTCCAAGGGAATTTTGAGCTTGCGGTGGAGGCGGCGGATCATTTCCAGGGAGAGGCTCCGCTTCTTGGTCAAAATTTCAGATACCCGCCCGCGCCCCCCGAGCATCGCTTCCAAGTCCTTACGCGTCATGCCGAGTTGATCCATTCGAAATTTGATCGCTTCGATCGGATCGGGATGATAGATCGCGTGATGTTTCGCTTCGTAGGCCTCTACTAGTGTGGTTAGCACGTCCAGCTCGTCTCCGTTCTTTGAGCCTGGCTTTGCATCCATGAGTTGTTCGATGCGATGCAGGGCTCGTTCATGGTCTCGCTTGGTCTTAATGGGGGCAATCGTCATGGTGCCTCCAGAGCTTCAGATAGTTGTGGCATCGATAGCGTCATAGTCTGCGTGAGTCCCAATGAAATGGGTATAGACAATTCGATACGGATAACTGATCTTCACGATTAATCGGTAGTGGTTCCCTGCAGTGTTGAATGCCACTCGGTTGTCCTGAAGCACGCTCGCCGACCGAAACTGAGCTTTGACTTCAGAAGGCGTTGACCAATCGGCTCGTGCCGCTTCCTGATGCCACGCCTCCAAAGGACCTTTCGACTTTGGGTGCCGTTTCCAGAACGTGCGAAGGGTCTGTTTGGCAATGATGCGCACCGAGTTAATCGACCGTGATCCCAATATGGGAGCAATAGGGTAAGCGAGGCAAGGAATACGATCTCAGGAGCCCTTCCTGAGCCCGATGGAGGGTTACCCGTCCCGACCAAAGTGCTGTCGAATGAGTGTTTCGACTGATGCGAAGTGCCGATCCGGCAGGTTCTTGAATCGCAGGTCGCAGTCGAGGAGAGCTTTGACGACGGTTGCGCCCGGGCCGTCAAGATGACGGCCCGGGCGTCGCTTGCTACTGTATGACTGTGTAGATCTGATCTGCGGTGATCGTGACGGTCGAGTCGTTGAAGACTCCGTGGGCTCCGATGGTATTGGCTAGCTGACCTTGCGCCAGATGTTGCTCCAGCGCCAGGCGGTAGGCTGGGAATTGGGTGAAGACTTCCACCTTCCCATTCGACCCAAGTGCAAAGAGCCCCTGCGTGGGATTCTCCGGTGCGATGGTGGGAGAAGTGCTGCCCACGAGATCCGTGGCAACCGGCCCGCGCCAGACATGATGGGCTCCTCCGACACCAGCAAGATTGAGGACCAATCCCGCATCGGTGTGGCTGGAGAATGGTACGCCGGTCGGCGGGCGCCAATTTACCAACAGGGCGGCGGGATGATCTTTGAGGTTCACCACTGTTTGCGCAGTGAAATCAGGCGGTGCAGTCTTGAAACGCATGACGAAACCCAAGACCCGCACCGGCGTACCGGCCGTCAGCCCCGTGAGATCCAACGTGCCCGTGGCTACCTGATAGTGCGTCGGATCGGCATCGGTAGCCGATGACGTTCCCGTACCCGCAAAGTCAAAGAGCGCGATCCGGCGTCCATCGATCCGCTGCACATTCATTTCCAGACCGGTTCCTGTGCTGTTCACCGTTCCTGCCGCCGAGGTGATCAGTAGCCGGACGAGGCCCGTCGTCGCATCCAAGGTACTGGACGATCCGTCCAACGCCCCGAAGGCTGCGATGCGCTGACCGACTGAGATGTCGTCCTTCGTCAGACCAGGCGTCATCAGCGCCTGTTGTCTGATTTTCGTGGCGGCTCCCACGTTGACCGTGACAGTGTCGTGGAAGGTGAACGTGCCATCGCTTCGTAACAGCGACGCCCCTCGGACGGTCAACTGATCGCCGATCCGGGCAACGACATCGCCCACGACGACGTCCCGTGTCCCGCCAGGTACGCTGGAACCGGCGAGGACTTCGCTGGCTCTGAAGTGTCTGGTGCCGATCTTCCATTCTCCGACTGCCACGGTGGCTGTGGCGGCCGGCTTCGCATCCAATGCGGCCAACCCCGCGTCTCCCTGGTAGTTCACCTCGTCGATCTCAAAGACGGTATTCGTATCGGTATGCACGATGACGGATCCAAAGTCGCCCAGTTTGCGATGCACCGGACGGAGAAACACCTGATAGGTGTGATTCGCTTGATTCACAGATTTGAGCGGCCCACGCAGCCGCATGGTCTTTGGCTTTTCCGGATCGACATCGGCTACGAGAAATGGTTTGACTGTGACGACGGGTGAAGTCCCGCTCAGATCAGCCGTATTCGAGGCTTGCAGATTGAAGTCCAGCGTCAGATGAGCGGGGATGCCGGGGGCAATGATCAGCGTGCGGCGGTCGTCAAATTTGACCTCCACATCCAGCGTCGCGATGGGATTGCCATTGCCATCGTGGATGTTGCCAACCGGCACTGCCACCGCATTGCCGTTCGCATCTTCCACTTGTAGATCGGCGGTGGAGAAATCCAGCCGCATCCGTGCAGACGTGTAGGTCCCCGACGGGATCGTCGCGGCCGTGAAGAACTCCGTCATCTCCACATAGTCGGAGAAATTCACGCGTGTGGTCAGCGGCAACGTTTCGACCTCGGTACCATCCCGCCTGGTCAAGGTGAGGGATTGCACGTCCACCGTATAGGACAGGAAATCGCCTGCCGCGTCGGTGACGCTCACCAGCGCCTGCCCCGTTGTTGCCGCAGTCGTGCCTGATCCTCCATCCCCGCCGCCGCTGCAACCAGTCACAGAGAGTCCCGCCATCATCACATAAGCCCATGCCGATCCTTTTATCCATGCCGAGCATTCATTCCATGACATTGCTGTTCCTCCCCTGTTCCAGAACCTACCATGCCGGGCACGTCCAACTGACACAACTAACGCGGCATGGAAGAAGAGGTTGACAGGATAATGTCGTGAAGGCAAGGAGCAGCCACAAGGCCGAAGGCGTTGCAGCCTTGTTGGTTGTGGAAGATTACGGATCGGTGGCTAAATTGCCTATCCGTAAAAATGTGCAGCGCTCCGAGGCCATCTCGCGTATACTCCTCCCATCTACAGGGGATGGAGTCCCCCGTACAACCGCCTCGGCCAGGCTGATGACTCCTACGCGACTACTGCCGTAGCCGTAGGATTGTCGCCAGCGTGGTGGCAACCGGCCCGAAGCAGTCTGAAACCCTGGCCGGAACGGAGGACTCCTCGATGGAATCGATTTTTCTCACGGCCACCCTGTGGCTTGCCCTCGCCGTTGTCTCCGCCCTCTTCGCTTCCTCCCTGTGCCTCTCGATCGCCCTCGTTGAGATCTGCGTGGGTGTTGCGGCTGCAGCGGCGACCGGTTTCTTTGGCCTCGGCGATCTCCTCGCAGCCAACTCGGAGTGGGTGCGGTTTCTCGCGGCATCCGGCGCCGTGGTGCTCACGTTTCTCGCCGGAGCGGAACTCGATCCTGAGATCGTCCGCAAGAAATTGACGGAGGTGAGCGTCGTTGGGCTGGTCGGATTCTTTGCGCCGTTTCTCGGCTGCGCCGCCGTCGCCTATTACCTATTGGGATGGGATACGAATGCCAGTTGGCTTTGTGGCGTGGCCCTCTCAACGACGTCCATGGCGGTCGTCTATGCGGTCATGCTGGAAACCGGATTTAATAAGACGGAGTTCGGGAAAGGAATTCTCGCGTCGTGCTTTATCACTGACTTGGGAACCGTGATCGCCCTCGGTCTGCTCTTCGCGCCGTTTACCTATAAGACCCTTGTATTCATCGTGGGGAGTGCAGCGGCGTTGGTAGCGTTGCCTTCTATCACCGCCTGGCTGACACGACACTACGCGTATCGTACCGCTGCGATCAGAACGAAATGGGTCATGCTGACGCTCTTTGGATTGGGCGCGCTGGCCCTGTGGTCGGGGAGCGAAGCGGTGTTGCCGGCCTATCTCGCCGGGATGGTGCTGGCGGGAAGCGCAGCGAGGGATGCGCACTGGATTCGCCGGCTGCGAACGCTGACCGTAGGATTCCTCACGCCATTTTACTTTCTACGAGCCGGAACACTCGTGTCCCTGCCGGCCCTGCTCGCGGCGCCGTTGGTCTTTCTCGCGTTGCTCATGGGCAAGGTAGCGTCAAAGATTTTCGGCCTCTATCCCTTCATCAGCCTCTTCCGTCAGGACAGGAATGAACGCTGGTACTACACGCTGCTGATGTCGACCGGCTTGACGTTCGGGACCATTTCTTCTCTCTACGGCCTGGCGCATGGGTTAGTGACGCAAGAGCAATATTCTTTTCTCGTCGCAGCGGTCATCTCGAGCGCGGTCGTGCCAACGCTCATCGCCGGCCTGTTCTTTGTTCCAACCCACCTCTTGCCGAAACCCAATTATGGGGAAAAAGCTGTCAGGCGAATCAACGGTCTGAGCGATGAGGGGTAGATAGTCAAATGAGGCAGCAATAACCCAGCTCCGTCGCGATCCAGCGCTTGTTCAACTGCTCTTCATTCATGTCTCTTGGCGCGGTGTACATCGCCCCTTCAAGCTCGTATCCATTCTCGATTTTTGTATATAAGAGGGCGCTCGGTTCTGCCGGATCGAAGCGAAGCCTCGCCATGAACCGGCGTTGCTTATTCGCAAAGTGGTAGTGAGGCTGCTTACGCTCAGGATGAAGCGGTGCGTAGCCATCATTCATGGCCACCCGATAATCCTTATATTTGGCAAGTGCATCACGGAGGGTGTGGACAATTTGATCGGCGCGCTGGGCGTCGTTTGCATTCGCCGGGCGCAACCCGGTCCACCTCATGTGGGGGCCGGTATGTTGGAGATGAGGGGTCATTGATTCAATGGCGCCTTCGGCGTGTTCATGATGGTCCATGTCCATGATCTGGGCGGTGTGGTCTCCCTGCCCAGAGTCACCTGATGGTGCTGAGCGCGCGTCATGCACCGGACTGAATACAATCTCTGCCAAGGCTATGAAACAGCCTAGGAAGAGCATGTGGTGTGGCGTCGACTTTCGGAGGTCCTCACATGACATGGTTGTCCTCACTTGGTCTGGAAGGTCACCTGTTCCACGCGTCTTTATCGGTGAACGCCTGTGAACCTCAAATCGTGCTCACCGCTGCTGAAGTTTTGTCCTACCGCACCTAACGAATGTCATCTTGCCCGGTTGACAACCAGATTATTGTCTAGCGGGAAGGTCGGGAATCTTGTGTGAGACCACGTGGAGTAACTGCTTTCTCACGAAAATGCTGCCGGACGAGTGTCTCGGCAGAAGCGAAATGCCGATCCGGCAGATTTTTGAATCGCCGTTTGCAGTCGAGGAGGGCTTCGTCGGCGGTGGCGAAGGGCTCGATCACGGACAGCAGATGACTGTGGTAGTCCATGAGCTTCAGTTCGACGGTGCGGAGGTGGCTCGGATCGCCGGCGATGGCCAACGCGGCGTTGGCCTGGTCGCCGTTGGATTCCACCAGTGCTTGGAAGCAGAGGCCCTTCAATCGTTGAGTCACGGTGCTGCGGTCCCAGCCTAGCGTCTTCGCCGTTGCCTGCATATCGAACTCCTGTTGCCGCAGACAATTCAACACCGCTGCATCGCTGGCCGGGTCGGGAAGAATTTGGCTCGACTTTGCACGTCCGGCTGATTGTACGCTGCCTACGCTGAGTCGCAACGATTCGTTGGTCAAAAGGGGCCCGTCGTTGAGTGCAAGGGCCTGTTCAAGGCAATGCCGGAACTCCCGCACATTCCCTTTCCATTCATGTTCGACCAGCGCACGGAGCGCTTCGTTCGCCAGCTTCGGAACCGGTTTCCCCATTTGTACGGCAATCTCATTCAGAAAGATCTCTGCGAGAAGCGGGATGTCGCCGCTTCGTTCGCGTAGGGGAGGGAGCCGGAATACCAGACCCGTCAGCCTGAAATAGAGATCCTCACGGAACCAGCCTTCGGAGACGCCGCGCTGGAGATCGCGGTTGGTGGCCGCCACGATGCGCGCATCCACCGTCGTGGGAGTGGTTGCCCCTACGCGATAGAACGACTTCTCTTGAAGCACGCGGAGCAGCTTGCTCTGATGATCCAGGCGCAGGTCGCCGATTTCGTCCAAAAAGATCGTGCCGTGGTTGGCCAGCTCGAAGTAGCCGCGCCGGTCCGCCGTGGCGCCGGTGAAGCTGCCTTTTGTATGGCCGAAGAGCTCGCTTTCGAAGAGTTCCGGAGAAATCGCTGCCATGTTGACTGCGATGAACGTCTTGCTCGTCCGTGGACTCAGCCGGTGGACGGCGCGGGCGAACAGTTCTTTTCCGGTGCCCGGTTCGCCGAGTAACAGGACTGTCAGCGGTGACTTGGCCCCTTTCTTTAGATCGCGGTAGAGGCGCAGGAGTCCTGCGTCCTGAGTGACGATGCCCAGCTGCCGGCATTCGTCACGGAGGCGATCAAGATCCACATTGCCCATCGCTGTGGGTTCACTCGTGGCGGCGCGGAGA
The DNA here is from genome assembly GCA_016195505.1 of Nitrospirota bacterium. Taxonomy (GTDB): domain Bacteria; phylum Nitrospirota; class Nitrospiria; order Nitrospirales; family Nitrospiraceae; genus Nitrospira_D. The sequence goes on from JACPZN010000082.1 coordinate 19,673, forward strand.
CTGTGTAATTGCTGCTCGACCCCTTCCAATTTCCTGCGTGCCTCTTCTTCCTGTGCCTGGGCATCGGCGAGTTGTGAACGAAGAACTTCGGCGGATCTGGCGAATTCTTCCTTCTGCCCGGTCGACTGTGCGATGGCGGCCCGCGCGACGGCGAGATCTTCGTGCAATGTCTCGGCGCGGGTCTCGCGCAGGACCAACGCTTCGCGTACGGCGGCGGCTTCCTGTTGCAGTCGGAGCATGTCCTGTTCCAAGAGCATCAGCCGTTGGTGAGCGGTGAGGTGGCTCCAGATGGTTGTGCCGGCGAGCACCAACGCGGCAGCCGTCAGCGGGAAGGCGAGGGGAAAAACCAAGTGGGCTGCGGCGAGGGCGAAAAGGATGAATGCTCCGTAGATGGCAATGGTTGTTCCGGCAAGAATCAGACTGATTGGGCCTCTGAAGCGAAGCAGGAGCCAAGCGACCAGCCCAGCCAAGAGCAAGGTCATCAACGAGTGGCCGGCTGGATTGACTTGGCTGAGGCGGCCGTCGGTCAGCAGCATGTTCAGGACATGAAGCTGAATCATCGAGCCGGTCATGGCTTGACCGGTTGGCACTGTCCAGGTAATCGATGGCAGGGGGTCGGGAAGGAAGACCACGACCTTGTCCTTGAACCAGTCGTTGAGCCGCCCATCGTGATGGTTTTCCATCGCATCCCAGACGGTTGACAATGGAAGAGTGGGAAGCGTTCCTCCCCCTGCATAGTTCACAAGCGTTGTTGTGCCATTGGGAATCGGGAGGGCTTGTGGGCGAGCCAGTTGGTACAAGGCCAGCCCGAAGGCTGGAACAGGTTGTGGCCCGAGGTCAGCGGATAACGGGACTGAGCGGACTATGCGATCCTGACTTGCTGAGACGAGCAGATGACCTAGAATGGTCGCTTCCGAGGCCAACGGCGACTCGGAGTCGAATGCGAACACTATGGGCCCGGCGGCCTTCACTGCTTCATGCAACTGGGCATCGCTCGCGGCGCCGCCCAGTTGCACAGGACTCGCATGATCCAGGCGATGGTCTATTCCTATGGCAGACGTACCCGCTTCATGTGCGGCGGTGATCACGCGTGCGAGGATAGCTCGATCCCATTGGCCCTTGCCGAATTCCTCTTCGCTTTTCTGATCTCTCGTGACTAGGACCAGGGACGGACTGACGGGAATCGGGGCTCGATGGCTCATCCAGAAATCATAGACGGCCCAATCGAGAGCAGCGAACGTGGCTGGGGCCATGGTCCAGAAGGTCAGAGCGATGATTGTTGCGACAAGCCCCAACAGGCCGGCTTGGAGCCAGGAGGAGCTAAGAAAGTGCCGCCACAGTCGTGGGACATCAAGCATGGGTATCCCCTATCGTCCGGCAATCTCATCCAGGACTGATTTGATTTCCTGCTTGGACAATCCCTTCAGCGTCGCCTTGGCTTTCTGCAGATCGGGCGTGACACCGAGGCCTTTCCCATAGATGTGTGCGAGCGCTTTCTTAGCCGGGATAAAGCCATCGGCCACGGTAGTTTCAAAACAGGTTAGGATGCGCTTGTCGAATTGAGCGAGGTGCGGATCGAGGCCCCTTTCATACAGGCGTGCCAGTTCGTCGTGGGCGGCCTCGCTCAGCGCATAGGCTTCGTCAAATAGAGCTGCGATTCCCTTGGAGACCTGGTTGTCCTTGAGAAGGGCGATGCCTAACGATTCATTTGGATCGCTTCTGACAGCCTCTGGGTGGTCGGCCCAGAGTGTTTCGCGATAGTTTCTGAAGGCCTCGAGCGCCTCTTTTTGACGACGCTCAGACTGGTCAGGCGATGATGCTTGGCGGCGAAGTTGTGAGAGTGCCTCCGCCGCGCGCTGATGGCCGAACTCGAACGCTTTGTTCCACCAGCGGATCGCCGAGGTCAGGTTCTTTTCAACGCCCTGTCCGTTGCGATAGGCGTTTCCCATGAAGAACTGCGCCTGCGGGATCCCAGCTGTCGCCGCTTCTTCCATGAACTGCACCGATTCCTGGTTTCGATTCGCCAGCTTCAAGATGAGCGCAAGGCGATAACGAGCGTCGGGAAAGCTTGGTTGCAGTTCTAGCGCGCGGCGATACGATTGGATCGCGGAGGTGAGATTGCCCAGCGAGTACTGGACGCTGCCGAGACTGTAATGCGCCTGTGTCAGTTCTGGATCGAGCAGGATGGCTTCCTTTACGGCTGCGGCTGCCGCACGCCCATCCAACTTCAACCGGTTGTCTGCACTGCCTGGAGATACCAGCACGGCACTACGCAGCTTCCCGAGCTTCAGTACGGTGTCATCGTGTTTGTACGGCAGAGACTCAGGGGGGCTCTGCTCGTCCATATTCACTGGAGCCGGTGAGATTGTTGGAGCTGGCGTCGGAGACTCGATGAATGAGGGAAGAGTGTCCTCAGGCACCTGCGCAAACACTGATTGAACGGGGAGCTGCGCGTTGAAGGATGGGAACAGGAGGGTCACGAGCACCAATCGAGAGAGCATCGGATACCTGTGACCCTCCGAATACGTTGTCAAAGATGACTTGTATTATAACACCCAATCGCTGCCAGTAGGGTTGGTTGAACGGGTTGAAGGGAGCTACGATTCGCGACTCAGCGGGCTTTCTGAATGGCTTGCTGGAGGCGCTGGACGGTGCCCTGAAGATCGGATCCTGAACGGAACACGGGCTCATGCTGCACTCGCCATACTGGTTCGAACGGAGAAGGGTCACTGGCGAGGCGCGGGATAATGTGCCAGTGAATGTGGGGGAGTTGGTTGCCCAGGAGTTCGTAGTTGATCTTCCTGGCTTTATAGACCTGCGCGACAATTTTGGCGACCAAATTCACTTCCTCCATCAGTTGAATCCGCTCTGTCGGAGCAAGTTGAAAGAGCTCTGTGGCATGACGGTGAAGGACTACCACTGTCCAGCCGGGGAAAAATTGATCGTCATGGAGAAAGGCTTTCGACAGTCCGAGATCCGCAATGAAATGATCGTTTCTTGGCCAGGTGGCCTGGCAGACCTTGCAGGTTGGGTCGCTCACGGCTGATTGGCCTTCCGCCACTCCTCTTCAGTCAGCACCCCTTTTTTAATCAGCAGCTGAATCAGTTTATCGACTGCGTTGCGACTGGGTTGCGCCGGCGCCGACGGCGGTGGCGCTGTTGGTTGCGATACCACCTCAGCATGTCTTGGTTCGGGAGGAGCTTGGCGCCTCTGGCCGTATACTTTGAACGAGGGCGTGAACACGATTAGATAATCCTTGTTGCGGAGGCGAACGCTGGCTGGAAGACTCTGGCTGTGGGGAGTCAGGTCGGCCGCTGATCCGGCTGGGATTTGGAAGTAGGGTTTCCCATCCTGGGTTTCTCCATCCTGACCCAAGACTTCCATTCGGCTCAGAATCGTATCGCTGTTCAAGTTTTCCCGGTCATCCCCTCCGATGTTGGTCACTTTGTCGAGGACAATAAACAGGGAATCGCCAATGAACGTATCGGCAGACAGGTTCTTGACACTCACATCGTAGCGATACTCGCTATTGAAGTTGTCGCGGCCTTTGAGTGTGACAATGGCGTTCGCTTTCCCGGTCAAATCGGTAAGATGGTCGAACGAGCCAGCCAATGTCGCTGCAGGTTCGGACACGGCGAGGAGGCAGATCAGTGAAAATGGAATGAAGAACGACCGTGTCATGGGGGCACCGGGAATCTGTGCGGTTCCGGATGGCTCAATCACATGCAGCATAGCAAAGTTCTGTAGATTGAGCGAGCGCTGCGCCGGTTTTGTCGCCTTGACACTCTGTTTCACTCGACGATATTCTGCCTGCCTGGTTTGCGCGTCTCACGTGGACCCCTGCTCGATTTCAGTTATGCCAAATCGTCGCTTGTCGGCACCGCTCTTGATCCCTCGCCCGCTTGCAGCCAGACTGATGCGTCTCTACGACTATCCCCATCCAAAACGGAAGGGACGGGTGATTCGCGGGTACGATCGTCCTCACGCCGTGCGAACGGCACGCATGTGTGCAGCTGTCGCAGGGCGGTTGGGGCATCCCGGCGAGCGGGTGCAT
>JACPZN010000094.1 GCA_016195505.1 Nitrospirota bacterium
GCTCTTCAAAGACGATCCAGAAGCAATGGTACCCGATAATCGTACCCGCCGCCCCCTCTGGGTCTTCTTGATCGATCGCCACGAGAAAGTGGGCGAACTGGTTGCCGGTCAACTCGGCTTCCAGCATTTTGTGCGTCCAAGGGGCCGAGAAGCAAGCCTCCTCTAGACTGAGAATCTCAGGCAGCATCTCTGCTGTGGCCGGCACGATCTGAAACTCACGAGCCACGAGAATTTTTCGCCCGGACTGTTCCCCCCGCTCCTCGGCGCCCCCTGGCCCATCGTTCGGCGACTTTCTTTGCTACCCGTTCCTGGCGGCGTGCGATCGGCAAGATCCCCCCCGACTGTTCGTATTGTAACTCCGCCTCGGCCCGTTGGACATACAAAGGTGCAATCTGATCGCCGGCAATCTCCCCTCGCTGTAACCGCTGCATCCCAACGAGGGCCACGTTCACCGCCGACGGTTTGGCAATACCCTCCGGTCCCACAGAGACAACTATGGATGGGGACAATGCAGCACGAATCTCCGGCTCCATCGAGGACCAGCCCTCACCGAACACCAACATGTTCTCCGTGAGACTCTGGGCTAAATCTCTCGGAGGTCCGACATGCTCGGCTACCACGCGCTCCAATTGTCCCCCATGTGTCCAACGAAAGATCGCCCAATACACTTCCCCTCTGCGGCTCATCAACACGGGACAGACAGGGAGAGCCGACGCTCTTGCATTCCATGCCATAGCTTCCAGCGTCGAGACCAATGCCAGCGGAAGACCGGTCGCCGCCCTCAGTCCCAGGCAGGTGGCGGCACCCACCCGGATGCCGGTAAACGAACCGGGGCCGATCGAACAGGCCAGGCCATCGAGGTCTGTGAATCGCAACGCCGTCTGCATGAGCAAACGATCGATGGCGGGCAAGAGCAGGGTGCCATGAGCACCACCGGCTTGTTGATCGTGCCTCGCCAAGACGCGGTCGTCCTGGAGAATCGCAACACTCTGCCACGACGTGACCGTTTCAACTGCCAAGATCTTCATAATCGCTTATGACACCTGTCCTAGCTCTTCCGGCTTGACGACCTGATTGGCCAGAATTTCATGGAAGGTGACTTGCACGCTTCCCTGTCCATGGCCGTCTTCGAGCGAGATTTTGAACGGCCGGAGCAGTGGAGGATCTGCCAACCCCTTCGCCGATGATAACCGCGGTTGCGGATCGTCCAACAGCCTGAAATCTTCGTACCTGATCGTCGCGTCCACCTCACCGTTCACTGTCAGCCGATCTTCCTGCACCACCAAGAACGTCTGACGTTCAAACCACAAGCGGCGCGCCAAGGTTGCGCCTTTGGTTGCACCATCCGGCGTCGTATAGACATCCAGCCGGTACCGATCTCCGTCTTGTACCAATTTAACCGTTTCCCCTTTCGCACCCTCGTCGGCAGACGCAGCTTGTACAGATCATCCGCTTGAACAAACTCAAACAGCTCGCTCCCGATGGAAGTAAAGCCCCTGAGCCGCAAAGCATTGGGACGGCGATAGTAGACCGCGCCCTCAAGCCGCGACGCGATGGGAATGAATCCGCCGCGCACCTTGGCGCTGAAGAGCCCTTTCATCGAGTGGATCGCGGCTTCCCGCTGGCGCAAGAGGGCCGTCAATTCTTCAGCCGTCGCCCGCTTGAGCGGCGATTCCGGCGCCGGTTGAAACAACGCACAGCCTGCGAGGAGCGCGAATGCAAAATTCAAAATGATAAATGCAACATAGCGCAGACCTGTCATTTTGAATTTTGCCTTTTTCATTTTGCACTCACGCGAGGACAACATCCAACGCCTCATGTACTTCCTGAATGCCGACCAACTCCATGCCGTCAATGGGGTCGAGCTTTGCCAGGTTCCGCTCCGGCAGGAGGCAGCGCTTGAAGCCCATCTTTGCCGCCTCGCGGATGCGCAACTCTGCCTGACTCACAGCCCGCACCTCGCCGCCCAGCCCCACTTCGCCGAGTATCAACAATCCCTGCTCGATCGGTACCTCACGCAAACTGGACGTGACGGCCGCAACGATCCCCAGGTCGATCGCCGGCTCATCGATATGCATGCCCCCCACTACGTTCACATACACATCCTGGCCGGAGAGATGCAGCCCCAGCCGCTTTTCCATCACGGCAAGTAAGAGGGAGACCCGATTCAGTTCCACTCCATTCGCCATCCGCTTGGGCATCGCATAGCTGGTGGATGACACCAAGGCCTGTAGTTCGACCAGAATCGGCCGCGTGCCTTCTAGGCTCGACACCACCACCGACCCAGTCGTGCGCTGTGACCGCTCGGCCAAAAAGAGTTCGGACGGGTTGTTCACCTCTTCAAGCCCGCCGTCCTTCATCTCGAAGACCCCGATCTCGTTCGTCGAACCGAATCGGTTTTTGACCGCACGCAGAATCCGATAGCTGTGGCCCTTGTCGCCTTCAAAATACAAAACCGTGTCGACAATATGCTCCAGCAACCGGGGTCCGGCAATGGCGCCTTCTTTCGTCACATGCCCGATGATGAACACCGGCACGCCCGCTCTCTTGGCAAACCACATCAACTGCCCGGCCACTTCCTGTACCTGGCTGATGCTCCCAGGCGCCGACGTGATCTGTTCCGTATAGACCGTCTGGATCGAATCGACGACGAGGGCGGCAGGCCGGATCTCTTGCACCGCTTTGAGAATTTGTTCGAGCGATGTTTCGGCCAGGATCAGCAGATTCGGATGTTCGACGCCCAACCGCTGCCCGCGCATCTTGATCTGGCGAGGCGACTCTTCACCAGATACATACAGGACCGGTACGTCCTTGGAAGCCAGCCGCGGAAGCGCCTGGAGCAGCAACGTTGTTTTGCCGATGCCCGGATCGCCGCCGATTAAAATCACTGCGCCGGGAATCACGCCGCCGCCCAATACGCGATCAAACTCGCCGATGCGCGTGAGGCGACGATCCTCCCCCACCACCTCGATCTCGGCGATCGGCGTGGCCTGCGCTTGAGCCGTCTTCATCGCAGCCGGACGGCCCTTTCCGGTCGCCGCCTGCCTCTCTTC